>CAZKMN010000021.1:7417-14971 GCA_964553905.1 uncultured Oscillibacter sp. | reverse complement strand
GCATGACGCTGTTTTTCAGCCCCGCCAGCGGCGTGGCTGAAATGAGCTCGCCGCCTTGGTCAAACAGCGCCATGGAAACGAGAGATTCCCGGTTGTTTTCATACAGCAGCTCCAGACCGGGAGACACATCTCCCTCCGCCAGATCCGTGTTTTTGATGACGCTGTAATACGCCGTGTCGGATACCCGCATCATGCTTCGCAAATACGCGTCCAGATTCCAGTTCACCTGCGCCAGCACCCGCTGGCTGTTTTCCACCTGCTGGGTATTCGTGGAGGCGGAAAAGCGCAAAAACAGCGTGAGCCCCATAAACACCATGCCGATGACCGCCACGGCGGTGAAGGACAGGGACAAAATCATTTGAATGCTGGAGCGACGGTAAAACGCACGCCACCGTTGGAGCATGGATTGGATGGCCTTCGCCATGGGCGCACCTCCTTTGTGCTTGAGGAATCAGTCTCTCAGCTTGGGGAACGGGACATGTAAAGGACGTTTCGGCCTTTAGGTCGAACGGTACTTTGTGGGACTGACGCCAAAGTGCCGCTTAAAGACATAACTGAAATAGTTGGGGTCGGCATACCCGGTATGCTGGGCGATGAGGTAGGTTTTCTCCTCCGTGTTTCGCAGGAGCTCCGCCGCCGCCTCCATCCGCACCACGGTGACGTAGGCGGTGAAGCTCATGCCCACCTCCCGCTTAAAAAGCGTGGAAAAATAGGCGGGGCTCAGGTGAAGATGCTCGCAGAGCATTTCCACGGAGAGATCGTTTTCCCCATAGTGCGCGGCAATGAAGTCCCGGGCCTTTTCCACCATGCGCCCGGTGGTATCCGTCCGCTGTCGGCGAATCAGCGCTTGCAGCCGCAAGCAGCACTCCACGCACCACTGACCCATCTGCTCCGGAGAGGCAAAGTCCGTGGCCTGCACCGCGCCGGTGAAGCCCTCGCCGAACACGTCCTCCACCTCCAGCCCCGCGCTGCGGGTCAGGCGCAAAAGGCAGGTCAACAGCTCCAGAAAGAAGAGCTGACACTGGGCCATGGCCAGTCCCGAGCTCTGGATTTTCCCCGTGAGACGATCTACGCAGGCGCGGATCTCCGCCTCGCCGCAGAGCTTCACCGCGCCCACCAGCTCCTCCTCGTCGCCCTCACCAAAGGCGGGACGGTCGACGGCGTCCGGTTCCAAGTCCCCGATATAGATGGCCCGGCCCCGGCCCACAAGTCCCCGGTACTCCAGCGCGCTGCGGGCGCCGTCGGCTGACTGGGGCAGATCCTCCAGCGCAGAGCACAGCGCTCCCACGCCAACGGTGAGTTTTTGCCCCAAATAGCTCTCCGCCAGCGAGCAGACGCGGTTCACCGCCTCCAGAAACTCATAGAGCGTGACGCTCTCGCCCAACGAGGCCAGCACCGCCACGGAATCGTTATACAAAAACGTCCTGCACACGCAGTCCTCCAGCCGGAGATTCTCTTCAACCAACTGCTGGACCGACAGGGTCAAAAGCTCGCTGCGATCCCGATCGCCGTCGATATGGACCAGCGCCGCCAGCAGCGCCTTGCCCGGCAAAGCCGCATCATAGCGCTCCGCCAGCTCCGCAGCCCGGTCCCGGGACACGCGCCCCTCCAGCAAACGGGTGAGAAACAGTCCCCGCAGCACCGGAAGGCTCTCCTCATAGCGCAGACGCAGCGTCTCCACGTTTTGCCGCTCCGTCCGCTCCCGGTCCAGTTGCTCCTTGAGCCGCACCAGCACGGCGGAGAGCTCCTGCGCGTTAATGGGCTTTAAAATATACTCCGAGACGTTCATCTGAATCGCCTGCTTGGCATACTCAAAATCGTCAAATCCGGAAAAGACCACAAACTTGGACGCAGGCAGCCGCAGCGTCAAAATCCGGCAAAGCTCCAGCCCGTCCATAAACGGCATTTTGATGTCCGTCAACACCACGTCGGGGCGGAGGGATTCCGCCAGCTCCAGCGCGTCCTGTCCGTTTTCGGCCTCGCCCACCAAGGTGAAGCCAAGGCCCTCCCAATCCATTTTGCGGCTGATTCCCACGCGGATGTCCTCTTCGTCGTCCACCAGCAGCACCCGATAAAGCTCCATGCGGCAGCCTCCTTGTGTCCATTCTCAAATCAGTGTCAGTATAGCATGTTTTCGGGAGAAAACAAAGGGGAGACGCGCACAAATGTACGCGTCTCCCGCAGGTAGGAGCAGCGCTCCCGCTTATTTCTTGACCAGATATTTCCGCATATCCAAGGCGCAGGCAAAGAGGATGATGCCGCCCTTGATGAGATAGAATAGGTCCTGATTGATGCCGATCATGTTCAGTCCCACGAAGATGAGCCGCAGCATCAAAACGCCGATGATGATGCCGCTGATCTTACCGATGCCGCCGACGAAGCTGACGCCGCCGATAACGCAGGCGGCGATGCCGTCCAGCTCGTAGTTAAAGCCGGTGTTGGCGGTGTTGGAGGCCACGCGGGCGCCCTCGATAAAGCCGGTGAAGGAATACATGGCGCCGGCCAGCGCAAACACCATGACGGTGGTTGCAAACACGTTGACGCCGGAAACACGGGCGGCCTCTTCATTGGCACCCAGAGCAAACATGTTCTTGCCGAAGGTGGTCTTGTTCCAGATGAACCACATGATGGCCGCCAGCAGCAGAGAAATCCACACATAGTTGGGAATGGGGGTTCCGGCGATCTTCAAAAACGAGCCGGTGATAAAGCTGGAATAGGACTTATCCAGTCCGGAGATCGCCATGCCGCCGTTGTTGCCCGCCTTCATGTAAAGCAGCAGCACCGTGTAGACGATGAGCTGGGTGCCCAGCGTCACGATGAAGGGGTGGAGCTTGAACTTCGCCACGAAAACGCCGTTAAACGCGCCGATAGCCGCGCCGATGCACACGGCGATCAGCAGCACCAGCAGCACGTTCGGCGGCGTGATGCTGCTCCACATCTTGTTGGAGGCGGTGACCGCCTGAAGCAGGGAGGCAGAAACGCAGGCCGTCAAACCCACGATGCGTCCGGCGGACAGGTCCGTGCCGGTGAGCACGATACAGCCCGCAACGCCCAGAGCCACCGGCAAATAGGCCGAGGTCTGCGCCAGAATGTTGATGAGGGACGCCGGCTTGATGAAGTTGGGGTTTTTAAGCGCGATGTAAATGACGGCGATAATCATGATGATGATCAGCGCGTTGTTCAAAATCAGGTCCACGACCCGCTTGGTATTCCACGGCCGGGCAACGGCGGTGGCCTCTTTTTCCAGCACCTTGGATTCCTTACTCATGGTTGGTTCCTCCCCTTACACATATTTGGCCGCCAGGGTGAGGATCTCCTCCTGGCTGGTGGTTTTTGCATTGACCTCGCCGGCCAGTCTGCCGCCGGACATCACGAGAATCCGGTCGCACACGCCCAGCAGCTCTCCCATTTCCGAAGAGACCATGATGACGCCCTTGCCCTCTTTGGCAAGATCAATGATAAGCTGATAAATCTCGTATTTTGCGCCCACGTCGATGCCGCGGGTGGGTTCGTCCAGCAGCAGCACCTCCGGGTGGGTCAAAAGCCAGCGTCCGATGATGACCTTTTGCTGGTTGCCGCCGGAGAGGGAGCGGATCTGGGTTTTCTGGCTGGGGGTCTTGATATGCATGGCCGAAATGGACCACTCCGTATCCTCCGCCATCTTTTTGTCGCTGAGGCAGATGCCGCCCATCAGATAGCTACTGAGGTTTGAGATGACGGTGTTATCCTGAATGCTCCGAATGCCGAAAATGCCGGTGGCCCGGCGCTCCTCCGTCAAAAGAGCAAAGCCGTTTTTAATGGATTCCCGGGGCGTTCGGTTGCGGATCTCCTTGCCGTGGAGCCGGATGGTCCCGGTTTGCCGGGTCATGGAGCCAAAGAGGTTTTCCAGCACCTCGGTCCGGCCGGAGCCGTCCAGTCCCGCGATGCCCAGAATCTCGCCCTTTCGCAGAGAGAAGCTGGCCTCTTTCAGCCGCGTGTACTTTCCGGAGAGGCCCTCTACCTCCAAAATCGTCTCGCCGGGGACGTTTTCCTTGGGCGGGAAGCGATTCGTGAGCTCCCGGCCCACCATGAGCCGGATGATCTCCTCCATGGTCAGCTCCCGGGCGGGCTTTGTGGCGACCCACTGACCGTCCCGCATGATGGTGACGTCGTCGCTGATGCGGAGGATCTCCTCCATCTTGTGACTGATGTAAATGATGCCGCAGCCCTTATCCCGCAGCATGTTGATGATGCGGAAGAGGTGCTCCACCTCCACCTCGGTCAAAGACGAGGTGGGTTCGTCGAACACGATGACCTTGGCGTCGTAGCTGACAGCCTTGGCGATCTCCACCATCTGCCGTTTGGAGACGGGCAGGGTGGACATGATGGCCTTGGGGTCCACATGGACCTCCAACTGCTTGAAAATTTCGTTGGTGCGCTGGCGCATGATCCGCTCGCTGACCATGATGCCGCCAACCTTGGGATACCGGCCCAGCCAGAGATTATCCGTCACGCTGCGGGTGAGAGCCTGATTCAGCTCCTGATGCACCATAGCCACGCCGTTTTCCAGCGCCTCCTTGGAGCTTTTGAAGTTGATCTCCTTGCCCTCCAGCGTGATCGTGCCGCTGTCCTTGGCATAAATCCCGAACAGGCACTTCATCAGCGTCGATTTCCCCGCGCCGTTTTCCCCCATCAGGGCGTGAACGGTTCCGGCACGAACGGTGAGGGATACGCCGTCCAGCGCTTTTACGCCGGGAAACTCCTTGGAAATACCATGCATTTCCAGCAAAGCCGGCTGATCCATATGTTTTCCTCCTTTGCGAATTCCAGATACATCCATCATTCGGAGCTTCTGCCTCGGCCGCGTCAACGCGGCGGGGCTCAGGCAGAGGCTCCCTTATCAGAAGCGGGGCTGCCGAAAGAGGCAGCCCCGCTTATCTGTTGCGTCAGCTTTGGGGCGAATAGGGGTTCGCCGATCAGCCGGTAACCTTGGAATAGGGGACACGGATCTTGGCAACGCCCTCATCCACGTTGAAATCGGCAGTGTTGTCCATGATGGCAGCGCCAGTCTGGATGTTGCTGACCAGCGTCATGATGGTGGAGGCCATCTTCTCGCCGTCCTGGAGCACAGTACCGGTCATCTGGCCGTTTTCGATCTTCTGAACAGCAGAGTCCATCGCGTCCACGCCGTAGACGGGGATGGTCAGGCTGCCCTCTTCGCCCTTGTTGTAGCCAGCGGCCTGCAAGGCAGCCACGGCGCCCTCGGCCATGCCGTCGTTGTTGGCGATGACCAGCTCGATCATGTTCTTGTTGGCCTCGGAATACTCAGCAAGGATGGTGTTCATGTAGTCGGTGGCGGCCTGAGAAGACCATGCGCCGTTCTGGTCCACCAGATACTTGGAGGTGTTGTTGGCGTCATAGAAAGCCAGAGCGGGCTTGCCGGCGGCAGTCAGAGCAGCATCGGCGTCCTCAACGGCATACTGGGTACGATACTCGGCCTCGGCGTTGCCTTCCTGACCCTTGAACATAACATAGGAGATGGTGCCGTCCTTGTTCAGGTCCACAGCGTCATAGTTGGCCAGCAGATATTCGCCGATCATCTCGCCCTGCATGTGGCCGGCCTCGGGAGCATTGGTGCCCACGAACGCGCACTGGTCATAGCTGGAGACGACTTCGTCAGCAACCTCGCGGTTGAAGAAGATGATGGGGATTCCTGCATTCTTGGCGGCGTCGCAGGCCTGCTGCGCGGCGTCGGGAGAAGAGGTTTCCACGATGTTCACGACCAGCAGATTTGCGCCGTTTGTGATGGCGGTGTTGATCTGGTCGAGCTGGTTGGCTTGGTTGGTGTTGCCGTCATAGTCCTGATAGGTGATGCCGGCAGCGTCCAGCTGGGAATCCATGTTGGTACGGACGGTGGTGATGTACGCATCAGAGAAGTTGTAATAGAACACGCCCACGTTCAGCTCGCTGGCGGCGGGCTCAGCGGGAGTTTTTGCGGGTGCCTCGGCCTTGGAGCCGCAGCCGGCCAGTACGGACAGCATCAAAACGGCAGACAGGATGAGTGCAAAAGTCTTCTTCATCAATAGTTCCTCCTATAAATTTTGATTTTCCGGCCGCCCTTCTTCCGCGGGCGGTCCCCTCTTCGGGTACCTTTATTGTAGCGGGCAAGCTGTGAAAAAACGATAGAAAATTCTTTGCACTACTAGGAAAAAACTTCTCTCGTTACTCTTTTACAACGTAAAATTTTCGCAACTCTTTTCCTTTTTGCACAAATTTTGTCGAAAAATACAGGAAAAGCACACAAAGCCTCGATCGAAAGATCGAGGCTTTGTAAAAGATTCTCTTATTCCTCCACGTCCTTGAGACGGTGGACAAAGGGACTTTTCGTGGAGCTGACCTCCGCGGCGGCTTCTTTGAACCGCTCCACGTGGACCGCGCTCTCCTTCACGGGCGTGATGGTGCCCGCGCCGGCCACGCAGCCGCCGGGACAGGCCATGCCCTCCAGCAAATAGCCGTCCCGCTTTCCGGCCTTTGCCATCATGAGCATCTTGCGGCATTCCTTTAACCCGTCGCCGTACTCGATCAAAATCTCCCGGTCCGGGTCGATGTGGCCGATGGCCTCCACCACTGCGGCAGCCACGCCGCCGCCCACGGCAAAGCCGCGGCCCATGGCGGTACCCTCGTCCATATTGTCGGCGGGGTCGCCCTCCAGCTTGGAAAAATCGATCTCTTTCGCGTCGAACATGCCCAGCAATTCCTCAAAGGTCAGGACAAAATCCACGTCCGAGCGGACGGATTTGCGGTTGGCCTCCAGCTTTTTGGCGGCGCAGGGCCCGATGAAGGCGATGCGGGCTGCGGGATGGTCCCGCTTGACCATCCGGGCGGTGATGACCATGGGCGTGAGGGCCATGGAAATATAATCCTTAAACTGAGGGAAGAGCTTTTTGGCCATGACGGACCACGCCGGGCAGCAGCTTGTGCCCATGAAAGGCTGCTTGGCGGGCACGTTTTCCAAAAAGTCGTGGGCCTCCTCCACCGTGCAGAGATCCGCGCCGATGGCGACCTCCACCACGTCGGCAAATCCCAGCGTACGCATGGCGGCTTTCAGCCGGGCGGGGGTGGCGTCCTTTCCGAACTGGCCCACAAAGGCCGGCGCCACGCAGGCGATGACCTCCTCGCCCCGCTTCATGGCGTTGACGATCTGGAAGATCTGGCTCTTGTCCGCGATGGCGGCAAAGGGGCAGTTCACAAGGCACATGCCGCAGGAGACGCACTTTTCATAGTCGATCTTGGCCCGACCCAGCTCGTCGGATTTGATGGCGTCCATGCCGCAGGCGGCGGCGCAGGGCCGCTCGATCTTGGAAATGGCCCGGTAGGGGCACTGGTTATAGCACTTGCCGCACTTGATGCACTTGCTTTGGTCGATGTGGCAGCGCTTTTCCTTGTCCAGATAGATGGCGTCCTTGGGGCAGACATTCATGCAGGGGTGGGAAATGCAGCCCTGACAACTGTCCGTGATGCGGATCTGCTTAGGCGGACAGGCATTGCAGGCAAAGGGAATGATATTGACCAGAG
>CAZKMN010000021.1:0-7407 GCA_964553905.1 uncultured Oscillibacter sp. | reverse complement strand
GCGGCCTCCTGAATATGCGCGCTCAGCGGCGCGCTGGGTCCGCCTTCGCTGAGAGACATGCCCAGAGCCAGCCGCACCCGGGCAGAGACCACCGCCCGCTCCAGAAACACGTCATGGCGATGGTGAGCCACCTCGCCGGGCACCAATTTATAGGGGATCATATCCACGCGGTTAAAATCCCCGCCCTCATAAGCAAGACGCGCTACTTCCGTGAATACGTTGCGGCGAATGTCATCCACCGCACTGTGAACTCCTCTCACGTTGCTCTCCTCCATTTACGCAGACCCCTAAAGGTCCGGTTCCCATTGTGATTTTGTTCACTTATTATACCGAAGCACCCCGCATTTTGCAAGGATTTCCCGCTGTAACCACCTCATTTTCGCTATTTTTACGGATTTTTCACAAAATTTAGGGCTCTTTGGGGCACGGGGGAGGGCAGTTTTCCACAAGATTGGGAAAAAAGCCACGACAGACGTCTGCATCAACAGACGTCTGTCGTGGCTTTTGGAGAGAGAAAGAATGAAAAAAGAGGGGACCTCTCACATGGAGGTTCCTTGTAGTGTGCCCGAACATCCTTAAATTAACCTATAATTTTGAAGAGAATTTTCTTTTTTCAGCTTCTCTTCAGGAACAGGCGATATCCTCTTTTTATCAGGCGGATCAGGGCCTTTTTCGTTGACAGGCTCCGCCGCTGTGGTATCATAAGAAAAAGCGCCGCCTTTCTCCCGGCTGGCGCACCCCGAAACCGCGGCGCGGCATGGTTTGCACGTTTGCGAGATTTTTTCAATTGAAGGAGACTCTTCCCATGAATAACCGACAAAATCGCACGGTGATGCTTCTTTCCGCTATTTTACTGGTGCTGGTGGTTCTGGTCTGCATTGTGGCGGGCGTGAAGCACCACCGCGCCGTCAAAAAGGCAGAATCCGCCGTCCAGACCCAGACCGGCGCGCTGGCGGCCCAAAATGCCTACACCGCCCTCTCTTACTCCAACGGCACGACCACGCTGTCCTTTGCGCTGGACGAGGAGAGCGACACATGGCACTGGAGCGACGACCCGGACTTCCCGCTAAACGACAGCACCGTTCGCGCCATCACGGAGCTGCTGCAATCCCTCACGCCCCAGCAGACGCTCACCGACGGCCAGCCTGCGGAGACTTACGGACTGGACGATCCCTTTGCCACCCTGACCGCCACCGGAGAGGACGGCAGCACGCTGACTCTGGCGCTGGGCAACGCCACCAGCGATGGAAAAAGCTATTATCTGCTGAAAAACGGCGACGAGAGCACCGTTTATATCATTGCCGACACGCTCTACCAAAAGCTCTGCGTGCCCATTTACGACATGATGAAGCTGCCGGAAACGCCCGCTTTGACGGAGACGATGCTGCGCTCCGTCAAGATTCAGGGCGCGGCGGAAACCACACTCACCGCCATTCACCCCAAGGACGGCGGCATGATCTGGCGCTCCGGCGGCGTGGACGTGACCGAAAACGAACAAACCACCGCCGTGATTCAGGCGCTTGGCACGCTCTCCCTGACCCGCTGCGTGGACTTTAAGCCCTCTGCGGCAGCAGCGGAGCTCTGTGGCTTTGGCGATGCGCCCACCGCCGTTTTCACCGTGATCTACGGGGAAGACGACGCTTCGGACAAGGACTATACGCTGACCGTGGGCGCGCAGGCGCTGGGCGGCGCGGGCTATTATGTCCGGCAGGGAAGCGACTCCACCATCTACGAAATGCCAATCGAAACGCTCGCGCCGCTGCTGGCTGTGGCCTCTGGCGGACTGGAGGGCTGAGATGCGGATTTTGGTTGTTGAAGACGAGGTGCGGCTGGCGGACACGCTGCGGGATCTTTTGGAGCTGGAGGGCTACGCCGCCGACGTCTGCCACGACGGGGAAGCCGGGCTGGACAACGCTCTGAGCGGGATTTACGACGTGGTGATTCTGGACGTGATGCTGCCCAAGCTGGACGGATTCACCGTTGTGCGCCGTCTGCGAAGCGCCCACAACACCACGCCCGTGCTGCTGCTGACGGCAAAATCCGAGGTTTCCGATCGGGTCACGGGGCTGGACTGCGGCGCGGATTACTATCTCACCAAGCCCTTTGAACCCCGGGAGCTGATGGCCTGCGTGCGGGCGCTGGAGCGGCGGATGCCCGAGCTTCGCAGCACAGAGCTGCTCTCCTGCGGGGATCTGCAACTGGACAAAAACGCCTTTACCCTCACCTGCGGAACCCGCTCGCTCCACCTCAGCCGGAAGGAATTCGACCTGATGGAGCTGTTCATGCTCAATCGGCAACTGGTCCTGCCCAAAGAAAAGCTGCTGGTGAAGATCTGGGGCTATGAGTCCGACGCGGAGGACAACAACGTGGAGGTTTATATCTCCTTCCTCCGCAAAAAGCTGGAGCACCTGCACTCAGCCGTCAAAATCAAAACGATCAGAATGGTCGGCTATTGTCTGGAATTTCCAGAAAATTGACAGTTTTTTGTCTTTTCCACACCTTTTTCCACTTTTTCCACAAAGTTTTCGACAGTCAGGAGGGACGCCTTTGATTCGCAAGCTTCGCGCCAAATTTGTGGCCATCAGCATGGCCTTGGTCACGGTGGTGCTGGCGGCTGTCTTTTTCTCCGTCCATTTTGCCGTGCGCCGGAACATTGAGGACATCACCCATCAGCTCCTTTTGCAAGTGGTGCAGGAGGACGCCCTCACCGCCGGCGGCGTGATCCGGCCCGACATCGGCGTGAACATCGGCGGCAGCCGGGTGCTGCTGCCCTATTTCACCGTGTCCGTCTGGGGAAAGAGCGCCTATGTCACCGGCGGGACCTACGCCAATCTGGAGGACACCGAGACCTTGCAGACGATTTTGAACGAGTGCCTTGAACAAGCGCCGTCCGAGGGCATTGTGGAGGGCTATCACCTGCGGTATCTGCGGCAGGAAAACGGCATTTACCAAAAAATCGCCTTTGTGGACATGTCCATGGAACAGGCCATGCTGCGGGACATGCTGCTGCCCTATCTGAAAATTGCGCTGGCGGCGTTTTTGCTGCTGCTGGGCGCATCCATCCTGCTCTCCCACTGGGCCACTGCTCCGGTGGAGCGGGCGTGGAAGCAGCAGCGGCAGTTCCTCTCCGACGCCTCCCACGAGCTGAAAACGCCGCTGACGGTGATTTTATCCAACGCCGAGCTGCTGGAGCACGCCTCCTTGAGCGAGCGACCTGCCCGCTGGGCCGACAACATCCACGCCGAGGCCCGCCGGATGCGGACGCTGGTGGAGGAAATGCTGACGCTGGCCCGGTCCGACCACGGGGAACCGTCCGCCGTTTTTGCGGAAGTCTCCCTCTCCGACCTTGTATCCGACTGCGCGCTGTCCTTTGAACCGGTGGCCTTTGAAGCCGGAAAGCCGCTGCAAGACCAGATCGCCCCGGACGTGGTGGTTTTGGGCGACGGGGACAGGCTGCGCCAGTTGGCAGCCGCCTTGCTGGACAACGCCATCAAATACGGTGGAGAGCGCCAGAGCATCACCCTCACACTTGAAAAAACGGACAGGCTGGCCCGTCTCACTGTGACCAACACCGGAACGCCCATCCCGCCTGAACAGCTCTCCCACCTCTTTGAGCGGTTTTACCGCTCCGATGCGTCCCGGGGAGAGCAGTCCGGCTTTGGGCTGGGGCTGAGCATCGCCGCCGCCATTGCCCGCCAGCACAAGGGGACGCTGCGGGCGGAGAGCGACGATACCTCCACGCGGTTCTTCTTCTCCATGCCGCTGAAAAAGCCGTGACACGTTCGGCGGGGGGAACACGTTCGGCAGGGGCGACACGTTCGGCAGGGGCGACACGTTCGGCGGGGGACACGTTCCACGGAGAACCTTTTCGACAAGGACTTTTGGGGCGCGTCCCACGAGTGGCCCATCCATTGAGAAACCATCCGGCGAAAGGCCATCACCAGCAGGCCGTCACGAACCGACCACCAGCAGGCCGTCACGAACCGACCATCAGCAGGCCGTTTTCCACAGACAGAGTTCCAAAAAGAGACAAAGCCACCGCCGAGAAATTCGGCGGTGGCTTTTTTGTTTCCACTTTTTCAGGCGCCTTTTGCGCTCTTTTTTTCCATCAGGTGCTTATCGACGCAGAAAAAGGTGAATTCGCCCGTGGCCAGAAGCTTTTCGCCCTCTCCCACAATATCCACCGCCACCAGACAGGTGGATTTTCCCCGGTGGCGCACCACCGCGGAGGCCCGCACCGTTCCGCGGCCCTGATTCCGCAGGAAGTGCAGCGCACTGGTTTGGGTGACATAATACCGTCCATCCGTGTGCGCGGCAGCTCCGGTGGCATTGTCAGCCAGCGTGTAGATCGCGCCGCCATGGACCACGCCGTAAGGGTTGCAGCTCTCCGGACGAACGTCCAGCCGGAACACTGCCCGGTCCATCTCCACGGATTCCAACTCAATATAATTGTGGAGCATGAAGGTGTTTTTCTCCATCCGCTCCCGTGTTTGCCGTTCCAAATCGTTCATGGGGTTCTCCTTTTATAAAAGTGGGGATAGTGTACCACAAAAACCCCCGGGTTTCCACTTTTTTCTCCGGTCCCCTTTTTTCAAAAAATGCAAAAAAGGGATTGACTTTTTCAAACGGTTGCATATACTGAACATATGAACATGTATTCATATGAAAGGGGCTTGCGCTATGGAGGACCGCTACGGCGTGGAGTGTTGCGACTTTATCCACGCTCACGAGGATGTTGTGGAAAAAGTTCGGCGGGAGATGCCGGGGGAGGACGCCCTGTACGATCTCACGGAGCTCTTTCGCATTTTTGGAGATTCCACCCGCGTACGCATTTTGTATGTGCTTTTTGAGGCGGAGATGTGCGTTTGCGACATTGCCTCGCTGCTGGGCATGACCCAATCCGCCATCTCCCATCAACTGCGCGCGCTGAAAAACGCCCGGCTGGTGAAGTCCCGCCGGGAGGGTAAGACCGTGTTTTACGCGTTGGCGGACGAACACGTCAAAACGATCATCGACCAGGGCTTTGAGCATGTCTCGGAATAACGATTTCACAAATTTTATCATATTGGAGGAAGAAACCCATGAAAAAACGCTTTAAACTCACCGATCTGGACTGCGCGAACTGCGCTGCCAAAATGGAGAACGCCATTTTGAAAATTGACGGCGTGCAGAACGCCGCCGTCAGCTTCATGACGCAAAAGCTCTCCATCGAGGCCGACGACGCCCGCTTTGACGACATCATGCAGGAGGTCGTGGCTGTTTGCCGCAAGGTGGAGCCGGACTGCGTGATTCACCTGTAATTTCTGCGCCGCGCTTGGCGGTGTGTGTTCCACAAGGAGGAACCCCGATGAACATTCTCACAAAAAAGCAATATGTGATGCTCTGGCGAATCCTCGCAGCCACGGCGCTGCTGATTTTGGGAAAGCTGCTGCCCCTCAGCGGCCCGACGGCGGCTCTTTGCTATCTGGTTCCCTACGCCGTGATCGGCTGGGATGTTTTGTGGAGAGCGGCCCGCAACATCGCCCGGGGACAGGTCTTTGACGAAAACTTCCTCATGGCGCTGGCTACGGTGGGCGCGTTTGCCACAAAGGAATACGCCGAGGCCGTTTTCGTCATGCTCTTTTATCAGGTGGGCGAGCTGTTTCAGGATTACGCCGTGGGGAAGTCCCGCCAGTCCATCAGCGAACTGATGGACATCCGGCCGGACTTTGCCAATGTGGAGCGGGAATCCGGCGCTTTGGAGCAGGTGGACCCGGAGGACGTAGCCGTGGGGGACGTGATCGTGGTGAAGCCCGGCGAACGGGTGGCTTTGGACGGCGTGGTGCTGGAGGGCAGCTCCTCTCTGGACACAGCCGCGCTGACCGGCGAATCCGTGCCCCGGGACGTGAGCACAGGGGACAGCGTCATCAGCGGCTGCGTGAATCAGACGGGGTTGCTGCGGATTCGCGTGAGCAAGGTTTGCAGCGAATCCACCGTCTCCAAAATTCTCGATCTGGTGGAAAACGCCAGCGAAAAGAAAGCCGCCAGCGAGCAGTTTATCACCCGCTTTGCCCGGTATTACACGCCCTGCGTGGTTTTAGCCGCAGCAGCACTGTTTGCCGTGCCGTCCCTGCTGCTGGCTCTGCCCACGCCGCCGGCGTTTGTGGCGGGAACGCTCTGGACAGACTGGCTCCACCGGGCGCTGATCTTTTTGGTCATCTCGTGCCCCTGCGCGCTGGTGATTTCGGTACCGCTGAGCTTTTTCGGCGGCATCGGCGGCGCCAGCAAATGCGGTATTCTGGTCAAGGGCAGCAACTATTTGGAGGCGCTGGCCCGGACGGAAACCGTGGTGTTCGACAAAACCGGCACGCTGACGGAGGGGTCTTTTTCCGTCACGGCGCTGCACCCGGAGGGGGACCTCTCTCCGGAACAGCTCTTGGAATACGCCGCGCTGGCAGAGCTTTGGTCCGACCACCCCATCTCCCAGTCCCTGCGGGCGGCCTGCGACAAAAAGCTCAGCGCGGACCGGCTCAGCGATGTGGAGGAGTTGGCGGGACATGGCGTTTGCGCCACGGTGGACGGCAAGCGCGTGTGCGTTGGCAACAGCCGTCTGATGGAGCGGCAGAATGTGAACTGGCTGCCCTGTGAGCTGCCGGGCACCATCGTCCACGTGACGGTGGACGGCTTTTACGCCGGACATATCGTGATTTCCGACCGGCCCAAGCGGGACGCACGCCTTGCCATTGCCGATTTGAAAGCGAGCGGCGTGAAAAAGACCGTGATGCTCACCGGTGACGCGCAGGCTGTGGCAGCCGCAGTAGCCGCCGAGCTGGGCTTGGACGAATTCCACGCGGAGCTGCTGCCTGCCGACAAGGTGGAGTGGACGGAAAAGCTGCTGGCAGAGACCTCCGGCAAGCTGGCCTTTGTGGGCGACGGCATCAATGACGCGCCGGTTCTCACCCGCGCCGACATCGGCATCGCCATGGGCGCGTTGGGCTCCGACGCGGCGATTGAGGCGGCGGACATCGTGCTGATGGACGATCATCCCTCCAAAATTGCCACAGCCATGCGAATCTCCCGCAAGACGCTGCGGATCGTCCGGCAGAACATCTGGTTTGCGCTGGGCGTGAAAGTCGCCGTGCTGCTTTTGGGCGCGTTTGGCGCGGCGACCATGTGGGAGGCCGTGTTTGCCGACGTGGGCGTGGCATTCTTGGCGATTTTGAACGCCACACGGGCGCTGCATGTGACAAAGTTCCGGGACGCGGCAGATACACCGTCCGCGTGAATGCACGATATTTTTCCACAATGTGCGTGGACTTTTCATACCATTTGCAAGACAGTTTCCGACAAAAAGACGCCGCCGAAGAAATTCGGCTGAACCTGTAAAATGAAAGTAGACACCCCCAAAGGTGTCTACTTTCATTTTTT
>CAZKMN010000020.1:0-15037 GCA_964553905.1 uncultured Oscillibacter sp. | reverse complement strand
CATTGGAGAACCCTTGCGGGACCGTAATTATGTACGCTTGGCAAAAGCTTTAGATAAAGCAGCGAAGACCGTTGGTGCGGATTTCATCGGAGGTTACTCCGCCTTGGTGCATAAAGCCATGACCAATGCGGGGCTCATTATGAAGGTCTCCGGCGCCACCACAGCCAGCAGCGGCAACGTCCATGCCATTACGCAGGACCAAAGCCCCGGCGCGTCCGTGGCGGCGGGCAGCGTTGTCACCGTGCAATTTGGCGACAATTCCGTTCTGGACTAATGGGGATGGCAGCTTTCGCATGGTTTTCGGCACATATATCCGTATACTTTGCAAAACGATTTGCCTATAATAAGAACGGCAAAATTTGTGCCATAAAACCAGAAAAAGGGGCGTACACCTATGAAATTAAAGGAACTTCTGCGGGGCATTCCGGTGCTCTGTACGACGGCGGACCCGGAAAGCGAGATCGCCAATGTGAGCTATGATTCCCGCTCCACGAAGCCCGGGGACCTCTTTGTCGCCATGACGGGCTTTGCCGTGGATGGGCATACGTTTATCGGCAAGGCTGCTGCGGCGGGAGCTGCGGCGGTGCTTTGCGAAAAAGCGCCGGAGGAGGAGATCCCCTACGTGCTGGTGAAGGATTCCCGTCAGGCGCTGGCTGTGTTGGGAGCCAATTATTTTGGACACCCGGCAGACGCTATGGTCATGACGGCTGTCACCGGGACCAATGGGAAAACCACCACCACGTATCTTCTCAAGGCCGTTTTGGAACAGGCGCTGGGCGCAAAGGTGGGCTTGATCGGCACGAACCAGAATATGATCGGCAGCGAGGTCATCCCCACAGAGCGCACCACGCCGGAATCCTTTGAGGTCCAGCGGCTCTTCGCCCAGATGCGCGACGCGGGCTGCACCCATGTGGTGATGGAGGTTTCCTCCCATGCCTTGGCGCTCAATCGGGTTTACGGCGTGCGCTATGCCGTGGGCATTTTTACAAATTTAACCCAGGACCATCTGGATTTTCACAACACGATGGAGGCCTATTGCGACGCCAAGAGCAAGCTCTTCCAAATGGCGGATGTGGGCGTGGTGAATGCGGACGATCCGTGGGCGGAGCGGCTGATGAGAAACGCAACCTGCAAAACCGTGACCTACGCCCAACATGCCCCGGCGGATCTGCGGGCGGAGCAGGTGACGCTCTCGGCAGACCATGTGGCGTTTGAGGCCGTGACGCAGACGGAGCGCGTCCCTGTCCGGGTTGGAATTCCCGGTGGATTTATGGTATATAATACCTTGGATGTGCTGGCTGCGGCTATGGCCTTGGGCGTGCCGCTGACCCAAAGCGCTCAGGTGCTCTCCGGCGTGCCTCACGTCAAGGGCCGGGTAGAGGTGGTGCCGACGCCCGGAAAGAATTATACCATTTTGGCGGACTACGCCCACAGTCCGGACGGCCTTTTCAATGTGCTCACCTCGGTCAAGGGCTTTGCCAAAGGCCGCACGGTGGCGCTGTTTGGCTGCGGCGGCGACCGCGACAAGACCAAGCGGCCCAAGATGGGAAAAATCGCGGCGGAGTTGGCGGATTTTGTGATCGTCACGTCTGACAATCCCCGCACGGAGGAGCCTGCGGCGATCATTGCGGATATTTTGCCCGGCCTTGCAGACAGCAAGACGCCTCATGTGGTGGTGGAAAACCGGGTGGACGCCATTCACTATGCCATGGACCATGCTCAGGCGGGGGATGTGATCGTGCTGTGCGGCAAGGGCCACGAGACGTATCAGGAGATCAACCACGTCAAGCATCATATGGATGAGCGGGAGATCGTGGCGGAGTATCTGCAAACGCAGGGAGCCGCCCTGTAAAGTCGGTGAAAATTACCAAAGTGCCGGAGCTGTGTCCGGCGGCAAAGAGGGAGAAGAAACGTCATGTTTGAAGTGCTAATCGTGATGGCGGTCAGCTTTGTTTTGACCGTTCTGATCGGAAAATTTTTAATTCCGGAGCTGCAAAAGCTAAAGGCCGGGCAGGCCATCCGGGAGGATGGCCCCACCTGGCACGCCGGAAAGGCCGGAACCCCCACCATGGGCGGGATCATGTTCATTCTGGGCTCCGGTATTGCGGTGTTTGCGTTGGGGTGGGAGCGGATGCTGGACGGGGAATTCACCCATCTTTACGTCTATCTGTTCGCCCTGATTTTCGGCTTGATCGGCTTTGTAGACGATTATCGGAAGGTGCGCCAGCACCAGAATGAGGGCCTCACCGCCAAGCAGAAATTTATATTGCAACTGGCGGCGGCGGTGGGCTTTTTGTGCCTGATGCGCTACGAGGGCCTTTTGAGTAACGAGCTCTATGTGCCCTTTTGGAATGTGACGCTGCCGGTGAACTGGATTTTGTATCTGGTGTTTGCGGCATTTGTAATTGTGGGCTGTGTCAATGCCGTGAACCTGACAGACGGCATCGATGGCCTTGCGTGCAGCGTGACCTTTGTGGTGATGGTGTTTTTCACGGTGACGGCGTGCAGGCGCTGTTTCCCGCTGCGCTGTGCGGCGCTCTTGCGGCGTTTTTTGTCTATAATCATCATCCCGCCCAGGTGTTCATGGGCGATACCGGCAGCCTCTTTTTGGGCGGCGCGGTGGCGGCGTTGGCCTTTGCAATGGATATGCCGCTCATTTTGATCCCGGTTGGGCTCATCTACATTGCCGAGACGATGAGCGATATCATTCAGGTGACGTATTTTAAGGCGACCCATGGCAAGCGGTTTTTCAAAATGGCTCCGCTGCATCACCATCTGGAGCTGTCCGGCTGGAGCGAGGCAAAGCTGGTGGCGGTGTTTTCCGCCATCACCGTGGCGGGCTGCCTGCTTGCATACTGGGGAATTCAAGGACGCTGACGGCCCCGCCGGGGGCAGAGCGGTCCGGGAAGGGGGAGAGTGCTCATGGCGCAAAGCCGCAGAGGTGTGATGACGCGGGAAGAGGCTCTGAAGCGTCAGGCGCAGCGGGCGCGATTGCAGGAAAAGGAGCAGGAAAGTCGGGAGCTGGCCCGGGGGCCGGTGGACCTTCCGTTTCTGGTGCTGGTCATTTTGCTGACGGGCATCGGCCTTGTCATGCTGCTCTCCGCCAGCTTCCCCTCGGCCTATTACGAGACGAAAAACAACGACCCCACCTTCTATTTCACCCGACAGAGCGTGTTTGCCATCATGGGCATCGCCGCCATGCTGATGATCGGAAAGATCAACTACCAGCGCTTTCGCGGCCTTGCAAAGCATCTGTTGGCGCTCTCTGTCATTTTACTGGTGCTGGTCATCATTCCCGGAAACCCCATTGCCATCACCCGCAACAACGCCACGCGCTGGCTGGGCGTCGGAACGCTTTTTTCGTTTCAGCCCTCGGAAATCGCCAAGGTGGCGGTGGTGCTGTATTTTTCAGACAGTATTTCCAAGAAAAAGGACCGGATGCGGACGTTCCGCTACGGAATTTTGCCCTACGCGCTCATTTTGGTAGTGCTGGCGGCACTGGTGGGACTGGAGCCCCACCTCTCCGGCGCAATTTTGATTATGGGCGTGGGCGCAGTGCTCATGCTGGTGGGCGGCATCCACTGGGGCTGGGTCGGCGGCGCGCTGGCGGCGGCAGGCGGCCTTTTGTATGTGGTTTTGTTTGTGATCGGCTACAATACCTCCCGCATTGAAATGTGGCATAATCCCTGGGCAGACCCACAGGGAAAGGGATACCAGCTCGCGCAAAGTCTGCTGACGATTGGCTCCGGCGGACTTTTGGGCGTGGGACTGGGCAAGAGCCGGCAGAAGTTTTTGTATTTGCCGGAGGAGCATAACGACTTTATTTTTGCGATTGTCTGCGAGGAGCTGGGGCTGATCGGAGCCACGATCATCATGGCTTTGTTTGCGGCGCTCATTCTGCGGGGCTACTGGATCGCGCTTCATGCCCGGGACCGGTTTGGAAGTCTTTTGGTGGTGGGCGTCACCACCTTGATCGGGCTTCAGGTGTTTTTGAACATCGGCGTGGTCACCGGATTGTTGCCCACCACCGGAATTTCCCTGCCGTTTTTCAGCTACGGCGGCACCGCGCTGTCCATTCAGTTGGCGGAGATGGGCATTGTACTCTCTGTCTCCCGACAGATGAAGCCCACCAAGGCAGGATAGGAGTTGGAGAAAATGGAAAAACCCCTCAAGCGGGTGCTGTTTACCTGCGGCGGCACCGCGGGGCATGTAAATCCGGCGCTGGCGCTGGCGGGATTGGTGCGGGAAAAGCGGAGCGATTCGGAATTTTTATTTGTAGGCGCGGAGCGGGGGCTGGAGAAGGATTTGATCCCCAAGGCGGGATATCCCTTTGAAACCGTGCATATTTCCAGCTTCCATCGCTCTTTAAAGCCCCGGGAGATCCGGCACAATCTGACCTCTCTGGGCAACCTTGTCCGGGCACCACGGGAGGCGCGGGCCATCCTGCGGGACTTTCGGCCCGACGTGGTCATCGGGACCGGCGGCTATGCCAGCTTTCCCATGGTCAAGGCGGCGGCGAAAGCCGGAATCCCCACGGCTATCCACGAATCCAACATGGTTCCCGGCCTGACTACGAAAATGCTGGAGCCCTACGCGGACCGGATTATGGTGGGATTTGAGGCCTGCCGGGAGTCCTATCGCTGCCGGGAAAAGGTGGTTGTCACCGGAACGCCGGTGCGGGGGGACTTTTTTGCCCTGACCCGGGAGGAGGCCCGGCGCAAGCTGCATCTGGAGGACGAGCGGCCCTTGCTCGTCTCGTTCTGGGGCTCTCTGGGCGCTGCGGGCATGAACCGGCAGATGGCACAATTTATGGAGCTTGAGGCGGTCCATGAGCCGTTTCACCATATCCACGCCGCCGGAGCAGACGGCTTTGCCATGATGCGCGAGCTGCTGGAGGGAAAGGGCGTGGATCTGGCGCAGCATCCGTCGCTGGAGCTGCGGCGCTACATTTACGATATGGCCACGGTCATGCGTGCGGCGGATCTCGTCATCTGCCGGGCAGGGGCCTCCACCATCAGCGAGCTGACGGCGCTGGGCGCTCCGGCGCTGATTGTGCCATCGCCCTACGTGACAAACCATCATCAGGAAAAAAATGCGCGGGTGCTGGAAACGGCGGGCGGCGCGGCAGTGCTGGCGGAGCAAACGTGCACGGCGCAGGCGCTGTTTCAGACGGCCTGCGGAATCCTGCATGACCCGGAGCGGCGCAAAAAAATGGCTGAGGCCATGGCATCGCTGGGCATTCGGGACGCCACGCAGCGCATTTATGAAACCGTGCTGGAAATCTTGTAGGAACCCCCATCTCCCCAACGCCATAGGATGGTGCAATGAACCATTCTGGGTGACGGAGGGGAACGAGTATGAGCCAGCTTTTGGTAAAAGGCGGAAACCGGCTTTGCGGTGAAGTGACGGTGCAGGGGGCCAAAAACAGCGTTCTGCCGATTTTGGCGGCAACGATCCTGACAGGCGACGCCGTGGTGCTGCAAGGCTGTCCGCATCTCAGGGATGTGGAGGCCTCCGTGCGGATCTTACGCTCGCTGGGCTGCCGCGCCCGCTGGGAAGGGGACGCGCTGTGCGTGGAGACAGCCGCCTTGAATCAATGGGAAATTTCTGATATACTAATGCGGGAAATGCGCTCGTCCGCTATTTTTTTGGGGGCAATTCTGGCCCGCTGCGGACGTGCCGAGATCAGCTATCCCGGCGGGTGCGAGCTTTTGTGGGGTCACAATCGCAATACAACATAACATGCTTTATCCGCCCACTTGCAAAAGAATATTTGAAAATGCACTGTCATGTGGCAGTGCGTTTTTTCATACCCGGAGGAAAACCAAATGGGTGAAATAACCTTTGATTACTATTACGGTGGCGCATCGGAGCAATATGCGTTCTACCGCATTCCCCGGCTCTTAATCACCGGCAGGCAGTTCAGAGGGCTTTCTACGGATGCCAAGCTGCTCTATGGCCTGATGCTTGACCGCATGAGCCTGTCCGCCAAAAACGACTGGTATGACCCGCTAGGGCGGGTCTTTATCTACTTCGCCCTCGACGATATACAGGAGGCCATGTTCTGCGGCCATGAGAAGGCCGTCAAGCTGCTTGCCGAGCTGGACACGGGAAAAGGCATTGGCCTCATTGAGCGGGTCAAGCAGGGACAGGGACGGCCTGCTATCATCTATGTCAAACAGTTCACCACGCAGGCAATCCCAACGCCAGAACCACCACAAACGCCTGTGCCGCAGGAGACTCCCAGACTTCCGATAATCGGAAGTCAAGACTTCGGAAAACCGGAAGTCAAGAGTTCCGAAAAGCAGAAGTCAAGACTTCGGATAATCGGAAGTGCAGACTTCGGAAAATCGGACGCTAATTATACTTACGTGAATCAGCTTGAAAAGAATCAGCTTTACCCATCTATCCATCCATCCCCCACACTGCCCGGATGGATGGATTGGAACGAGTGTTTTGAAAATGTCAAATTTTCGCTGGATTATGATTTTCTCTGTCAGCAGTATGACAGTGAGGACGTGCGCTCCATTGCGGAGCTGATTACCGAAACCCTCTGCACCGCCCAGCCAACCGTTCGCATCAACGGCGAGCCAATCTCCACCGATGCGGTGCAGGCGCGTTTCCGACAGCTGCACAGCGAGCATATCGGCTATGTCTTGGATTGCCTGAAGAACACCACCACGAAAATTCACAACATCCTCAGCTATCTGCTGACGGCGCTCTACAATGCGCCCCTGACCATCAGCCATTACTATCAGGCGGAAGTCCAGCACGATCTCTACGGCTCCTCATAGCAATGCGTCTCGATTTGAGACGCATTGTTCTGCCTCGCCGATCTGTGCATACGATTCTTGCAAAATACGCAGAAATCGTATAAGATGCTGTTGAAGGCCGATTGTACCGGCTTGGCGTATTGAAATTTGAAGAGCCATTCCACTTTGTGATAAGCGGCTGAGGCGAAGTAAGCAACAGACCGACAAACGGGAATTCAAGGAGAACTTGCTATGAAAAAGGCACTTTTTTCAGCATTTTCAATAATGCTCATATTGATATTGACCGGGTGCGGTGCTAATCCTGCTGCCAATCAGTCCAATCAATCGCAGGAATCTTCTGCATCTCATTCCGACCAACCAAGCGAAGAACCGATTGACGTTGGCACAGTGGAAACATTCACACAGGGAGAACTTACCTTAGAGGTCTCGCATGTAAAAAGCATACGCACGGAAAGCAAACTTGCAGAAGGAATTGAACCTTTTGATGAAACGATATTTACCTGTTATCCTGACGCAACGCTTACCGTAATCAATGCGGATATGAGTGACCCTGCCTATGCAGAGGATCACAAAGCGCATCCACAGTGGGGCTTATATGATATAGAAACAGATACGCGAACGAGAATCACGGATGAAACGAAGCCCATTTTGCTTGACGAAACGACGGATGGCGTATTCGATCTGGAGGCCAGCATATTTGTGCTACGTTTTGAATTTGCAGAGTAAATTTTTCTTTGCGTTTGACTAACTTTCTGTATTCGTAGCTGGCTTACTTTCCATTCGGCGGATGTGACGTAGTAGAGGACAGGCAGCGAAATCAAATTTTAAAGGGAGACGGTGTGTATGAAAGTGTTTTTGATAGGTATTTTGTCGTTCTTGGCTTTCTTTTTCGTTAATACTTATTTTATAGGTGGATTAGGCGGGGCTTTACTAATTGGTGGCGATGATTTTCTTAATTCTTACTTCGCCCCGATTATGACGGGTCTCTCCGCAGGCGTAGCAATTGTTATTACTTGCACATACATCATTGTAAAAAAGCTGAACGAAATTTCAGAGAAACTCAATGACTCAAAAGAGTAATTTGTTAATTTTCAACTTTTGGTTTAGCGGACTGGCTTGCTTCGCAGTTTTGCGCTTCGGCGTATTATATTCCAGCAGGCGGGCTTCGCCCCGCCTGCTGCTTTATAGTCCAAACATCTCCTTTACAATGCGGTCAGCGCCGCGCACCAGCGCAACCAGAATCAGCATATTAAAAATTGTCTCGGCAATGTACTGCCAGGTCATCGTTACCACGGATAGGGACGAGTCGGCTGTGGGCGGCGTACTGCCGGAGACAAAGGCGCAGAAAATCATGCAGGCCAGCACAATAATGGCTCCCTCCAGACAGACACCGGTGTAGGACTTGATAAACGCCCTGCCGCTGGCAGATGTACCCTCCCCAGCAAAGGACGCCAGCGGGATGGGAGCCATGGCAGCGTAAAGGTACAGCTTAAAAAAGCGCCCGTACACGGTCATAATCAATATGAAGGACAGAATGGTGATGAACAGGCTGCCCAGCACCGTGACGATCCAGAGCGGAATGCTTTGCACAAAGCCCACGTCCTCGATAGCGTCAATGATTTCCTGCGGCAGCGTCACGCTGGCTGCGGACATTCCGCCGATGCTGTTCATGGCCGTCTGGACGATGCCGCCGCAGATAGAAAAGATGGCCGTCATTATCTCCATGGCGGAGCTGACGGCCACCTTTGCCAGCAGAAACCGGATGAAATGCCGCAGGGCAAACTCCGGGCGCTGAAAATCCCGGAAGGACGCCGCCGACTGGAAAACGGACATGGCAAAAAACAGCACCAGCAGCCCGTAGCCAATGGCTTTCAGGCCGTCGTTGATATTGACCACGGTTGCCCAGATGGCCCCGCCCTTGAAGTCCTGCGGCGTCTCAGTTATCAGTGACCAGATTTCCACCAGCTTTTCATTCCATGTGCCAAGGGAATTTTGCAGATTGCCGACAATCCAGTTATCGCTCAATAGGGTTCACCTCCGTAATGCGTCTCGATTTGAGACGCAATTTTTTTGAAAGAAAAGCGGGCATACTCGGTTGAGTACGCCCGCCCAAAGAATTTTGTTTATTGACTATCCCGCGATATAAAAGCCAATGTATTTAAGTATTTTGAAGCAATTTCAGGAGTATGAGGTCCCTTTTTTTCAATGATTTCATCTAAAGAGTCGGCATCTTCAAATTTCCAGTCAACGCAATAGATTAGATTCTTTTCACTGTGTTTAAAGGGAATATCATGATATGTGGTAATTGATGCCGGGATATGGCTACGGCAGCGTATCTGAGCGGATGGAGATAGAACAACACCAATCCAATTAGTCGTTTCGTGCCAGCTTGCCGCCTCATCGACGGCATAACCTAACATAATGTTTTCTTTAATTGAATAATTACCATAGCTAATAGCCCCACGCAGAGGCAGTTCTTGTTTAAGCGCATATGGAATTAACCATGAACATATTTTGGCATGAATTTCTATCGCCTTGTCAGGCGAACCTGCCGTAAATAGGGCAATTGTATCTGAAATACTGAGTACATTAGTAATATTATCTACACCTCTAAACTCAGGAAAATCAGCGTATTCATGCGAGATTTCATTGGATTTATTTATTGCTTCTTGAATAAGCCCATATAGTCGGTCTATCGACCCCTCGTTTTTTTGCCAGATTCCTTTCCATCCCAAAACATCTAAAAAAGTAACAGCTCCTGTGCGACTTCGAATATCATTTTTTGCAGGTAAGCTATTATCTCTTCTCGTAATCATAGAAGTGCCTCGAATAAGCCACCGGGGACACTGCGTTCACAATTAGAAACCCATTCGCCCAAGTCAGTTATGGCTTGTTGAACAGCTTCCTTTGTCTCTCCCTCTGCGGCTTGATCCCAAACCCATTCAAGCAATTCTCCAGTATTATACGGATAACTGACCGAATCGTGCTCGAATGCAGAAAATAACTGTGGCTTACCTGATTTATCGCATTTGTAATCCTCTCCGAAGATGGATGCACCTCGAATGTCCCATCCGGATGCTGTTCGTGTCAACATATAACAATCATAGTGTTTCCAACGGCGGGTATAGATGTCCATTTTGAACTCAAGGCCCATGGTAGAATCTTCAGGATCTTTGTTTGCATCAGGATCATTAATGAAGGCAATCAGATCTTCTACGGGATGCAGGTGGTTGTAAAATTCCACTTCATCCATTGGAACGCCACGGTTCTGAAGCATATATTTATGGTGTTGAGGTTCAAGACCGCGTTTTTTAAGCAACATATGCAGATCGTGAGCTTTTGTAGACATTTCTTTATAAGCTACATGTTCATCGAACCCTTTTGGCTCTTTCATATGATGTGAGTAGTAGCAATGGAACTCATCAACAAGTTTGAAAATTTCGTCATATAACTCCTGCTCTTTTTCACATAAATGAATTGATTCAGCCATATGCGTCACTCCTTTTCAACTGTTTCTCTGTTTCTATATTATAGTGAGTATGATTGGGCAAATCAAGGTAATTCAACAAAATTGAATACAGGGTTTCTTGAAGATACTATTTAGATATCTGTCTTGCCTTTACACTGCGCCGATGGCGGTCAGGATTTCCTTGCAGAATGCAATCATCAGCCCGCCAAACAGGCACAGAAACCCCTGTGTCCGTTGGCTGGCGTCATGGCTCTGGACGGACATACCCACCTGCACAATGCCCCAGCCCAGAATGATAACGCCGATGGCCTTGATGCAGGAAAACACAAAGTCGGACAGGTTGTTGACGATGGTGAGGGGATCGTCGGCGGCACAGGCTGGGACAGCCAGTGCCGCACAGAGTGCCAGCGTCAGGGCAATGCGGAAGTAGCACCGGCGGACATTGCCTACCGGGCGCTTGCGGTCAAATCGTTTCATAAAGATTCCTCCAAAATTTCAATGTTGTTCAGATCGGTTACGGCAAAACCCAAATCCGGCAGCGCAAAGCTGTTGCCCGGATGGTGAATATAGGGCGCGGCTCCGCCGTCCTCAGTCAGCTTGATGTTGGGATGCTTCAAAATGTCGTACTTTTCATCCATCACTGGGCGCTCGCCCCGGACGAACAGAATGGCGTAGGCATTGTCCATGGCTCGAACCTCGTCCGGGGTCATTAAATCCCGCCCCGTCTGCTGATAGTTGATGGAGCTGGAGCCGTGGGAGCCGCGGGTCTGCCCGCTGGTGCGGGTGTCAATTGTCTCCTTGCCCAGCAGCTCTGAAATGTATTTGTGGGTGGATTGTTCGTTACCACCCAAATAGAGAAAGCTGTCTGCGTTGCCAATCAGCCCCTCCCACTCGTCCTTAAACAGCGCCTTCAGCGCAGAAATGTTTTGCAGGACGATGGTGGACATGATGTTGCGGGAGCGCATGGTGGCCTGCAATTTGCCGAAATCATCCGGCAGAGAGACGTTGCAGAACTCGTCCATCATCAGACGCACCGGCACCGGCAGCGCCCCCTGATGCACCTTGTCCGCCTGATAATAAAGCTCCTGAAAGGCGCAGGTGTAGAGCATCCCCACCAAATAGTTGAAGGTAGCGTCGCTGTCGGGAATGACGCAGAACACCGCCTGCTTGCGCTCCCCCATCATGCCCAGCTCCAAATCGTCATGGGCAGTGATGGAGCGGATGGACGGCAGGATAAATGCGGACAGCCGGACAGCGGCGGAGATTAAAATGGATTCCGCCGTCTTGGCGGGTGCTTGCTTGAAAATCTTGTATTCCCTCACGGCAACGTGGTCGGGTTCTTCCTCCTCCAGCGCCTCAAAAAGCATATCCAACGGGGATTGGAAATCCTCATCGTCCTCCCGTGCGCCGCCGTTTTCAATCATGTACATGACCGTCTCCAAATTCTGCTCCTCGGGCGGAGCCTCATGCAGCAGGTAGAGAACCAGCGCCGTGTCCAGAGCCAGCTCGGAACGCTCCCAGAACGGGTCGGACTGCTGGGCATTTTTCGGCGTGGTGTTCTTGATGAAATTGTTCACCAGCTTCATGGCGTCCTTATCGTCCCGCAAGTACGGGAACGGATTGAAGCCGTCGGAGTGGGACGGCTCAATCAGGTCGAACACGCGAATGACGTAGCCCTTTGCCAGCAGCAGGGGAGCCACCGCCCTGAGCATTTCGCCCTTGGGGTCGGTGACGATGTAGGAGCAGTTGGCCTCCATCAGATTGGGCTTGCAGAAAAAACGGGTCTTGCCGCTGCCGCTGCCACCCACGATGATTTGCAGCAGATTCCGCCGGTGCTGCTTGCCATTCAGGCTCATGTGGATGTGCTGGGTGAGGATGGTGTTATTGCGGGCATCCTTGTCCCGGTACTTGGCGTCCAGTTGGTGGGCGCTGCCCCACTTGGCGGAGCCGTGTTCCTCGCCGGGGCGGCGGTTGCCTTGACTGCTTTGGTACAGCGTCACGGCAAAGCCGTAGACCACCAGCGCACCCAATAGGAATTTGGGCGTGTAGGGCGTCCAGTAGAGGGCAAGGGGGCGCTCTGCGCGTATTGCAAAGCGCCCCAGCAGGGTAAAGAGGTTCATCCCCGGCTGGTAATCGCAGGCCAGCAGCGCACCGCACCAGAGAACGGGAATGGCAAGCAGCAGCCAGACAAGGTTGCTGTCAGAGCGTCCTTTTTTCATAGTTAGAAACCCGTCTCAATTCGAGACGCAATTTAATAGCCGGTCTTGGGCAGGGTGAGCTTTTTGCCGTAAACGGTTGTCACCCAGCGGGTCACAGCCTGCACCCACTGTCCACCGCTGACGCCGCCCGCATCTGCCACGTTGACAAAGGAACTGCCCCCGGTCAGGCCGCTGATTGCGGCGCAATGGAGCATAGGCGTCTCCACCTGCGCAAAGCCGCCGGGGACCTGCCCGAACACGAACATGACCTCCGTTACCCGCTGATTGGACGCAAGCCCCAGAGCCGCGGCAGAGGCGTCCAGCGTGTAGACCTTGGCGGTGGAGAGGTTGTCGGCCAGCGTCTGATAGGCCCCGCCGTTGACCCGGTAGACAATTTTGTAATTGCCGGGGTAATTGTAGGAGCCGGTGACAATCTTGTTCAGCCGGACGGCGGCAGGCAGCGTATCCCGCCAGTAGAAGTTGGAGAGGGCGGCGTTGCCGGTGTTGCCGATGCCGGAGAACACATATCGCACCGGCTGGCCGGACACCACCTCTTTCGGGCCGGTCTTGGTGATGGAAACGCCGGTGTTGACGCTGTAATCCGCCACTTCCAGACGTACAATCTGCCCAGAGAATTCAATTTCAGCGGTAAATTCTGCTGTGGCGGCGGCATAGTAGGCCGGGGCTTTCGTTTCCCGAATGGTGTAGCGGCCAAGGGGGAGCTGCTTGGAAATGGCAAGGCCATTGCTGCCGGAAACGATGGTGTCCACCTTGTTCCCGGCGCGGCTGTAAACCTCAAAGACAGCGCCCGCCAGCAGCGTCCCGGCAGGCAGGCCGTTGGTGGGGTTGTAGTCTGCGGAACGCTTGGTAATCTGGATTTGTCCCTTGACGGCGGTATTTCTCCACTTGATCTCACTGGTAGAGCCGTAGCGAACGTAAATGGTTTTCAGTGTATCGTCCCGAATGTAGCCCTCCGGGGCCTCCATCTCCCGCAGGTAATAGCGGCCATCCTCCAGATTTTCGTCAATGGACACATAGCCGTCCTGCGCCGAGGTATACTGCCCGATGGGATTGTGATTACCGTCGTAGAGAATAAATGTAGCGCCATACAAGCCGTCCCCGGTGTCGGCATCCACCTTGCGAATGAGAATGCCGGACTGCTTGTGATTGGTGATGGTCAGCGTGGCAGGGACACCGGTTTTGACCTCAACATTGTGGGGCGTGGAATCCAGCAGATACCCGCTGGGCGCTTTCAGCTCCGTCACCGTGTACCAACCTGCGTCCAGCTCCGGCAGCGTTGCCACGCCGTTGCTGTCCGTGGTGTAAACGCCGAGGACTTCACCGTTCATGCGGCGGACTTCCAACTGTGCGCCTTTCAGCCGTGCGCCGCTGCTCTCGTCGGTCTTGGTGATGGTCAGCCCTTTGATGGGCGTATTGGTGAAGGTCAAGGTCTGCGTGTCATTTTGATTTACCTGCACGGTCTGGGAAACGGTGTCCAGCACATAGCCCGCTGGCGCTTTCGTCTCCGTGACCACCAGCGTTGTGCCGGGCTTGATGCCGGTGATATGGATTTGCCCGTTTTCATCGGTGATGTAAATACCGTTGGAACTGATTGCCCCGCCTGCATTGGGAATATAGCTTCCGTCCGATGCAACAATCTGGAATTGCGCACCGGATAGCGGCTGCTTGGTCACACTGTCAATTTTTTGGACGATCAATCCGCCGTGCTTGTCGTTGGAAAATTCCACGGTGACTATATCCTGATCTTTGCCGGAGAGATAGACCGTCTGGGGTGTTTCGTCAATCTCGTAGCCTGCGGGGGCTTTGGCTTCTTCTACGATATAGGTGCCTGCTTTCAAACCTGTGATAACGACGGTGCCATTAACGCTGGTGGTGTACTCGCCAATGATGGTTCCGCCTGTGCCGGAGGTGCCGCCGAGGTAGCGCACCCGGAACTTGGCTCCTTGCAGCACCGCGCCGGAGTCTGCGTCTACCTTTTTAATGACCAATGCCGAAAGCGGCACATTCTCAAAGGTCAGCACCTTGCCGGTGCCCGCCTGAATGTAACATTCCTGCGTGGCGGGCTCTTTGATGGCGTAGCCTGCTGCGGGTTCCATCTCCGTCACCCGATACCAGCCGTCCGTCAACTTGGAAAGCTGAATCTGGCCGTTCTCATCGGTGAAATATGTGCCGAGGTCATTGATTTCGCCGCTAAAAGTGTTATTGCTGGCATAGGTGATATGGAACTTTGCGCCCTTGATGGGGTCTTTTGTAATGCTGTCCACCTTGTTCACGGTGAGCGTGGGCTTCATATGATTTTCAAAGACCACTTCGCCGGTCTTGTTGGCCTCCAGCGTGATTTGCCGGGTCACGGTTTCCGGCAGCAGATAGCCGACCGGGGGAATGGTTTCCGTGATTTCGTAAACGCCGGGGTTCAGATGCTCCAGCAGCACCGTGCCGTCTGCGCCGGTGGTGACACTGGTAACGGTGGAGCTGTCCACGCGCTTCACCTTGTAGGATGCACCCTCTAAAAATGCGCCTGTGTCCGCGTCCTTTTTGATGATTTTCAAATCAGGCTTGCGGTTATTGCTGACGGT
>CAZKMN010000019.1:0-15131 GCA_964553905.1 uncultured Oscillibacter sp. | reverse complement strand
CTCGTATGCGTTCATGGGCTCCAGCGTGACGCTGCGGCGGTACTTGACCACCTTGCCCGCCACTTTTTTCGCCAGATGCTGGAGACTCTGCTCCCGCTTTTCCCGGTAATTCTCCGCATCGACCTGAATCCGGACCCGACCACCGCCGCTGCGGTTCACGCAGTAGCTGGTGAGCTGCTGGATGGCGTCCAGCGTCTCGCCCCGGCGACCGATCAATGCGCCCAGATTCTGGCCCTCCAGCAGGACCTTATAGCGGCCCTTTTCCGGCTGGTACACCCGCACATCGGCGGCGAGCTCCATCTGTGCCAGCAGTCCGGTGAGAAAGGTCTTGATGGCGCGGGACTTCTCGTCGTCCACCTCATCCCCGTTGTCCACGGGGATGAACGCCGCTTCCTGCGGTTCGCTTTTGGGCGCTTCCGGCGCAAATGCCGGCTGCGCCTCTTCCTGCACGGCGGGTTTTTCCACGTGCTTTGCCTTCTCCTCCCGCTTCACCGGCTCCTTGTGGATCACCGGCTGGACCGGGGCCTGTTCCTCTTCCTCGGGACCATAACGCACGCGGACCTTGGCAGGGCTGCTGCCCAGACCCAAAAACCCGGATTTGGCACGCTCTAAAATCTCAACGGACACATCGTCCCGTTCAAGCCCCAGCTGGTTCAGCGCCCGACTGACGGCTTCCTCTTCGGTTCTGCCCGTTACATCGATATACTCTCTCATAACGGCTCCTTATTGTTCACTGTCATAGCGGTCCGCCCGATAAGAGCGTCCCCGCGCGTAAGGGCGGTCGCCAATGCGACCGGCTTCGTTGGTAGTGACTTTCTTCTTTGCGGCCTTGGCCTCCTGCGCGGCAAGCTGCTTTTCCCGCAGCGTCTGCTTTTTCTCAGCCTGCTGCCGCAGCTTCTCCTGCTGGATTCTGCCCTCTTCAATTCGCTTTTTCCGGTCCGCCTCGCGGGCTTCAAACCGGGCGGCCTCCTCAGCCTCCAGCTTGTTCGTGTAGAATTTTCCGAGAATCATTTCCTGAATGATGGAAATTCCGCTCTGGGCAATCCAGTACACGCCCAAAGCCGCGGGCAGGATGAAGCCGATATACACGCTCATGAGGGGCATCATGTAGATCATCATCTTGTTGGTGGCGGCGGCAGAGCCCTCCATCTTGGTCTGGCTCATGGTCACCTTGCTGAGCAAAAAGCTCAGGAAACCGGAAATGATGGGGATGAGGATCAAACCGATCAGCGCCGGCGTCAAGCCGCTTTTCAAAGCCTTGAATGCGTCGGTGGGCATGGCCGTGAGGTCAATGCCGAGGAAGTGGTAATCCAGATTCACCCACTTGTCGATCCCCGCGCCGAAGTCGGGCAGGTTCGTGTTGATCTTGTTGATGAGGTCGATCTCGCCATAGGGGCCCAGATCGGAAAAGACGGTCGCCACGCTGTCGGCACTCTTGCCGGCCACGGTGACGCCCAGCTTGCTAAGCGCGGTGATTGCCGCGTTCACGGTGTCGTTGGACAGCATCATGAAATAGGTGATGGGCTTACGGATGATGTAGTACAGAGACAGCATGATGGGCAGGGGAATGAAGCTCCAGAGGCAGCCGTTCATGGGGTTCACGCCCTCTTCCGCGTAGAGCTTCTGGACCTCTTCATTCATTTTTGCCTGATTGTTGGCGTATTTCTTCTGAATTTCCTGCATCCGACCGGACACGCGGCTCATGCGGATCATGCTCTTCTTGGATTTCATCTGGAAGGGCAGCAAAATGAGCTTGATGACCAGCGTAAAGAGGATCAGAGAAACGCCGTAAGAGCCTGTCAGCGTATAAAACAGGCGCAGCAGCCATGCGAACGGGATACAGATGTAGTATCCGATGGTTCCAAAAAATCCCATAGGATCTCTCCTTCAAATATTCTGTTGATCTCGCCAAAGCGCACACTGGGCAAAAACGCGTTGACTGTTGGCGCGTGCGGCGCCGACGCCGGACCTTCCGGCGGTCAGAATTTGCAGACGGAGCGAACGCGCGCCCTCAGGGCACGGGGTCGTATCCGCCCTTGTGAAACGGATTGCAGCGCAGGATGCGGCGAAACGCCAGATACCCGCCCTTCACCGCGCCGTATTTTTCGATGGCCTCCAGCGCGTATTGGGAACAGGTGGGCGTAAAGCGGCAGCAGGGCGCGCGATAGGGTGAAATCGCCGTGCGGTAAAACCGCACCAGCGCCAGCAACAGCTTTTTCATCCCTCGTCCTTTAAAAGATCCAGCTTGCGGCACAGGCGCAAAAAGGTGCCGTTCAATTCCATCCAGGAGGCGGTCAGCGTTCTGCCCCGCGCCACCAAAATGAAATCGTACCCCACCTTCAGCTTGTCCCCGTTGAGACGATAGACCTCCCGCAGACGACGACGGGCCCGGTTTCGCACCACGGCATGGCCCAGCTTGACCGAAGCGGTCAGACCCAGACGATTGCGCCCCAGCCGGTTTTTCCGGCAATAGAGCACCATGCCGCCGCCCACCGCCGACGCGCCCTTTTGGTACAGACGGCGAAATTCATAGTTTTCCTTTAGGGTAACTGCTCGTTTCATCTGTTTGTAAGCTCCTGCTGCGTGGGAACACCCGATTCCCCCGATAAATCGGGAGGAAACTTTTCTAGGGACGGAGGAATCTTCTCAAATTCCCGCCGTCCCTGAGACTTCTGTTCAAGTGTCTCCCGCGCGTTCCGTTTCAGTTTGTCAGTGGGAAAGACGGGCGCGGCCCTTGGCGCGGCGACGGGCCAAGACCTGACGGCCGTCGGCGGTCGCCATTCTCTTCCGGAAGCCGTGAACCTTGGAACGATGCAGCTTCTTGGGCTGATAGGTACGTTTCGTTGCCATTTTGAGACACCTCCTGTTAGATTTCCGGTCGTCCCTGAGGGCGACACTTACTCGACGTTGCCCTTGCGGGCCACGCAGTAAACCAAATAATTTGCGCCTTTGCGACGCACCGAATAGTATACAGACTTTTTCAAAAAGTGTCAATATAAACTTGAAATTTTCGTGAAAGGGGAAAAAGGGGCTCTTTTGCCGTCTTTTCCGTGCAATTTTGCTCCACCATCCAAATCTGGGGGTTTCTTTTGGGCGGGAAGACTATATCTGGCCCCTTTTGGCCCCTTTATTTTTGTTCTTATATTATTAGAATATGTATTGCGTTTTTTTCGTCTTTTTGGTATAATCTCATTGTGTTATTTTGTCCATTTTTAACTAGAGAGAGGTGTTTCTTTTTGAATTCCGTCGCTGATGTGTGGGATAATGTCCTGACCCAGCTAAAAAGCGAGCTCTCGGAAACCACCATCAACACCTGGTTTGATGAATTACAAGCTGTGGATATCCGAGGCAATACCTTCCTTTTGCACTGTGCCAACGATTTTAAGAAACGTTATATCGAGACTTTGTTTGTGAAAAACATCAAGGCCTCCCTCCACGATATCTTTTCCACTGATTTCGAGGTTCAGATTCTGGACGACGCCGATTTTGCCGCCTTGCAGGGCGGCAACGCAAAAAAGCAGAGCGATCGTTTCACCTCGGACGAATTCACCTTTGATACGTTCGTGGTGGGTCCTTCTAACAAGCTGGCCTACGCGGCCTCTGTGGCCGTGGCCGAGCATCCGGCGCAAAACTACAACCCCCTCCTCATTTACGGCGACTCCGGCCTTGGCAAGACCCATTTGATCTATGCCATTGCCAACGTCATTAAGAAAAATGACCGCGCCGCCAAGATCGCCTACGTCAAGGGCGACGATCTAACCAACGAGCTGGTGGCCGCCATTCAGGCCGGCCCCAACAAAACTGCGGAAATGCGGGAAAAATATCGCCGCGCAGACCTGCTTTTGGTGGATGACGTCCAGTTCATCGCCGGTAAAAAGCAGACGCAGGAGGAATTTTTCCACACCTTCAACAACCTCTACGAATCCGGTCGGCAAATTGTCCTGACCTCCGACCGTCCCCCCTCTGAAATGACCCAGTTGGAAGACCGTCTGCGGACCCGGTTTGAGTGGGGTCTTTTGGTCGATGTGGCCCCTCCGGATTTTGAAACCCGCATGGCGATCATCAAAAACAAAGCGGCTCTGCTGGGACTGGATCTTCCCGACAAGGTCACGGTCTACATTGCGGAAAACGTCACCGCCAACGTCCGGCAGTTGGAGGGTACCATCAATAAAATCATGGCCTTCAAGGACCTTTTGGGCAACGACGCCGACGAGGAGACCGTCACCCGCGCCATTCAGGATATGCTCAAGCGCAGCAACGAATATATCCCCACTCCCGAGGCGATTTTGGAATACATCAGCAAATATTACTCGCTGGAGGAAGCCGTCATCCGCGGACAGCAGCGGGTGCGGGACGCGGTGGCCGCCCGCCAGATCGCCATGTACCTCATCCGCAGCATGACGAATCTGTCGCTGGACGATATCGGCAAGCAGTTTGATAACCGGGACCATTCCACCGTGCTGTATTCCATCAAACAGGTCGAAAAACAGATGAAAAAGGACGCCGCCTTTGCCGAGACGGTCAAGGAAATCAAGACCAATATCAACTCCCACCGCTAATGGCTTTTTCTCCACTTGTTCTGTGGAAAAAGAAAAACTCTGCTGTGGAAAACTCTGTTGTCTTTTTTTGCGTGGAAAACCCCCTCCTGTTTTCAACAACGACTGTGTAAGAGCAAACCCCCGCCGTTTCTGCTCTTGCGCCTTTTTTCCACAAGTTTTTTCCCTACGGCTGCTTTTTCTAACAAGTCTTTATCTTTTCTTTTAAAAGAACGCTCATTCTCATCACCCGAATTAGAGAGGAAGTGCCACTTTATGAAATTTTCCTGTGAAAAAGCGCTTCTCCAAAGCGCCATTTCCATTACCAGCCGCGCCGTGGCTCAGAAAAGCTCCATTCCCGCGCTGGAGGGTCTGCTGCTCCACGTGGACGAGGAGCTGACCGTCTCCGGCTACAATATGCAAACCGGCATCCGCACCCGCGTCAGCGCCGATGTGACCCAGAGCGGCAACATCGTGCTCAATGCCCGTCTGTTTGGAGACATCATCCGCCGGATGCCGGACGATATCATCACGTTTTCTTCCGATGAAAAGCTGATGGTCCATCTCTCCTGCGGCGACGCGGACTTCGACATCATGGGTCTTTCTGCGGCGGATTACCCGGAGCTGCCCGATGTGGAGGATGATTTTTCCGTCTCCATTCAGCAAAAGGTTCTCCGCGCCATGATCGAGGAAACGGCTTTCGCCGTCTCGACCAACGAAAGCCGCCCGGTGCACACCGGCGTGCTGTTTGAAATCACGGATAAGGGCCTCACCATGGTGGCCGTGGACGGGTTCCGTCTGGCGGTGCGCCGGGAGCCGGTGGAGAAGATCGACGGCGGCGCCTTTTCCTTTGTCGCACCCGGCGGCGCTTTGAATGAGGTCAAGGGCATTTGCGGCGATGTGGAGGATCTGGCCTCCTTTACGCTGGGAAAACGCCACATTCAGTTTGAGGTGGGCAGCACGGAGCTGATCTGCCGCCGGCTGGAAGGTGAATTCCTCGATTATAAGAACGCCATCCCCCGGAAAAACCCCATTTCCGTCATCGCGGACACCAAGGCCCTCATCAACAGCATCGACCGCGTGTCCGTCGTGATCTCCGATAAGCTCAAAAGCCCTGTGCGGTGCTTTTTTGAGCACGACAAGGTCCTGCTCTCCGCCAAGACCGGAAACGGCGAGGCCAAGGACGTCTGTCACCTCTCCGGCGACGGGCAGGGTCTTGAGATCGGCTTTAATAACCGCTATTTGATGGAGGCTCTGCGCTATGCGCCGGCGGAAACCGTGTGCATCGAGCTCAATACCGGCGTGTCCCCCGCCATCATCGTGCCCACCGAGGGCGAGGAATCCTTTTTGTACATGGTGTTGCCGGTGCGGCTGAAATCCGCGGATTAAGGAGCTTTTATGAAGGAAATTGTGATTCAAAGTGAGTTTATCAAGTTGCAGGACCTCTTGAAATACGCCAATCTGGTGGGCTCCGGCGGCGAGGCCAAGGAGCGCATCCAATCCGGCGAGGTCACTGTCAATCAGGAAGTTTGCACCATGCGCGGCAAGAAGATCCGTCCCGGAGACGACGTCTGCTTCCTCGGTCAGCACTATAAGGTCGCCTATGGAAATCAATAAAGTCTCTTTACGGGACTTTCGGAATTATGGAAACCAAACCCTCGACTTAGACCCCCGCTGCAACGTCATTTTCGGGGAGAATGCCCAAGGCAAGACCAACCTGCTGGAGGCGCTGGTCTATCTCTCCTGCGGTCGCTCTCCCCGGGCCAAAACGGACCGGGACATGATCCGCTTTGACGCGCAAACTGCCCAGCTTTCCGTGTCCGTCTGGGCGCGGGACCGGAAATTTCAGGTGCAGGCGGACCTGTTTCGGGACCGCAGACGGCGCGTGACCATCAATCAGGTGCCTGCCAAAAACAGCGCAGAGCTCAGCCGGGTTTATCAAACCGTGTTCTTTTGCCCCGAGGATCTCCATCTGATCCGGGAGGGAGCCGCAGCCCGGCGACGGTTCATGGATACGGCGTTATGTCAACTTCGTCCCCGCTATGCCGCGGCTCTTTCCGAGTATCGCCGCAGCTATGACCATAAAAACCGCATCCTGCGGGACGCGGAGCAACGGCCGGATCTTCTGGAGACGCTGCCGGAATTTAACGAGCGCATGGTTCGCTTCGGCGCGGTGCTGATCCATTATCGCGCCCAGTTTGCGCTCCGGCTGGAGGAATATGCCGCCGCGCACCACGCGGAATGCTCCGGCGGAAAGGAACGTCTCACGGTGCGCTACGATACGGTTTCCTCTGTGGAGGACCCCACCGCGCCGCTGGAGGAGCTGACCGAGAGACTGCGGGAGCATATGGCCTCCCATCAAGCGGCGGAACGGGCCAGCCGCCTTTGTCTCTCCGGGCCCCATAAGGACGATTTACTGGTTTCCATCGATGGGCGAGACGCCAAGAGCTTTGCCTCTCAGGGCCAGACCCGCACAGCGGCGCTGGCGATGAAGCTGGCGGAGCGGGAGATCTACAAAAACGTCACCGGCGAATATCCCGTGCTGCTGTTGGACGATGTGCTCTCGGAGCTGGACCCCCGGCGGCAGGAATTTGTCTTAAACCGCATCGCGGGGGGACAGGTGTTCATCACCTGTTGCGAGGATGACCGTCTGCCCGCGCTTTTGGGCGGAAACGTGTTGCATGTGGAGCATGGCGCCATCCGGTGAGGAACACGTAAGCGAGCAAAGGGAGGAAGCCGCGCGACAGCGCACGGTTTAAAAAAAGGCTTCGGGTTGCACGCAAACGTGCTTCAAACCGTAAAATTAGCACAAGAAAGGGAGAGAGGTCGCTTGTATCTGCATTTGGGCCAAAACGAAACCGTTCCCGAGCGGCGCATCATCGGGATTTTTGATCTGGATCATTGCAGCTATGAAAAGCGCACCCGGGAGTATCTCTCCCGCGCGGAGCAGGACGGCGTGGTGCTGGACGTCTCCGGCGACATTCCAAAATCCTTCATCGTCTGCGACCACCCCTACCATCCGCAAATTGTCTATCTTTCGCAGTTGAACGCCGCCACGCTGCAAAAGCGGGCGGAGTCCGGCCGCTTTGAAGAATAATTTCACAAAACAAGGCAGAAAGAAGCGGGCCGGAACCCGCTTCCAGCCCGGCTCTTCCTGCCTTATTGAAATCAGAAAGGACGCATATGGAAGAAAACGAGTTCAAGACAAGCTCCCAGACGGAGCATGAATACGACGCCTCCGAAATTCAGGTTTTGGAGGGTCTGGAGGCCGTTCGCAAGCGGCCCGGTATGTATATCGGGTCCACCTCAACCTCCGGATTGCATCATCTGGTCTATGAGATCGTCGATAACGCCATTGATGAGGCCCTTGCGGGGTACTGCTCGGACATTTTGGTCCAGATCAATGCGGACGACACCATCACCGTGGTCGATAACGGCCGCGGCATCCCCGTGGACATTCAGGCCCAGACGGGAAAGCCCGCGCTGGAGGTGGTTTACACCGTGCTCCACGCCGGCGGAAAGTTTGGCGGAGGGGGCTATAAAGTCTCCGGCGGTTTGCATGGCGTGGGCGCCAGCGTGGTCAACGCGCTCTCCGAGTGGATGACCGTTCAGGTCCACCGGGACGGCAAAATCTATGAGATGCGCTTTGCCCGGGGTCTTGTGACCCAGCCCATGACCGTGGTTGGCGAGACGGATCACACCGGCACCACCGTCACCTTCAAGCCGGACCCCGTCATGTTTGAAGACACCGTCTATCAGTACGACATCCTGCACACCAGAATGCGGGAAGAGGCGTTTTTAAACGCGGGTCTTTGCATCCGCACCGTGGATCTCCGCCCCGGCAAGGAGCAGGAGGACACCATGCGCTACGAGGGCGGCATCCGGGAATTTGTGGCGTGGCTCAACCGGAACAAGGACCCGCTGCACAGCGACGTCATCTATATGTCCGGCATGAAAAACGACTCCATCGCCGAGGTTGCCATCCAGTATAACGACGGCTATAACGAGACGATGCTCTCCTTTGCCAACAACGTCCACACGCCGGAGGGCGGCATGCATGAAGAGGGCTTTAAGCGAGCGCTGACCAACGTCCTCAATGCGTACGGCAAGAAAATCAAGATGCTCAAGGACGACGAAAAAATCTCCGGCGAGGATTGCCGGGAGGGCATCACCTGCGTCATTTCCGTCAAGCTGACGGACGCGCAGTTTGAGGGCCAGACCAAGGCAAAGCTGGGCAACAGCGAGATCCGCACGCTGGTGAACAACATTGTCTCCGAAAAGCTGGAGACATTTTTGGAGGAAAATCCTCAGGTGGGCCGCATGGTGTTGGACAAGGCGCTCACGGCCAACCGCGCACGGGAAGCAGCCAAGCGCGCACGGGAATCCATCCGGCGCAAAACCGCTTTGGGCGGCGCGGCTATGCCCGACAAGCTCCGGGACTGCAACGAAAATAATCCCGAACTCACAGAACTCTATATCGTCGAGGGTGACTCCGCCGGCGGCTCTGCCACCCAGGGGCGGGACTCTCGTTTTCAGGCCATTTTGCCCCTTTGGGGCAAGATGCTCAACGTGGAAAAGGCCCGGGCGGATAAGGTCTACGGCAACGATAAGCTCCAGCCGGTCATTACCGCGCTGGGCGCCGGCATCGGGGAGGAATTCGACCCCACCAAGCTCCGCTATCACAAGGTCATCATCATGGCGGATGCCGATGTGGACGGCTCCCATATCCGCACGCTGCTTTTGACGTTCTTCTTCCGCTTCATGCGGCCTCTCATCGAACACGGCTACGTCTATTCCGCCGTGCCGCCGCTCTATAAGCTCACCCGTGGCAAAAATTCCAAGGTGGCTTTTTCAGACGAGGAGCGCGACGCCGTCTCTGCCGCCATGCGCGGCGACAACCCCAGCGCAAAAATTGACATCAGCCGCTTTAAGGGCCTTGGCGAAATGAACCCCCACGAGCTGTGGGAGACGACCATGGACCCGGAAAAGCGCACGCTGCGCCGTATCACGCTGGAGGACGCCGTGGCTGCGGACGAAACTTTTACGATCCTGATGGGCGAAAAGGTGGAGCCCCGCAAGGAATTTATCGAGCGAAACGCAAAATACGCCGTGAATCTGGATTACTAAGGAAAGGATACCGTTATGAGTAAAAAACCCCAATATGATCCTGAGGAGATCCGGTATCCCAACCAAAAGATCCTGAATTCTCCCCTGGTCCCCGAGATGGAAAAATCCTATATTGAATACGCCATGAGCGTCATCGTCGGCCGGGCTCTGCCCGATGTGCGAGACGGATTGAAGCCCGTCCACCGCCGGATTCTGTACGCCATGTACGAGGATAACCTCACAAGCGACCGTCCCTTCAAAAAGTCCGCCACCTGCGTGGGCGACGTGCTGGGCCGCTATCATCCCCACGGAGATCAGTCTGTTTATGATGCTCTGGTCCGTCTGGCCCAAGATTTCTCCATGCGTTACATGCTGGTGGACGGCCACGGCAACTTCGGTAGCGTGGATGGAGATCCCCCCGCGGCTTACCGATATACCGAGGCCCGCATGAGCAAGCTCTCTGACGAGATGCTGCGGGATATCGACAAGGACACCGTGGATTGGGACCCCAACTTTGACGAAACCCGGAAAGAACCCCGGGTCCTCCCCTCCCGGTTCCCGAACCTGCTGGTCAACGGCTCCAGCGGCATCGCCGTGGGTATGGCCACCAATATTCCGCCCCACAACCTGCGGGAGGTCATCGGCGCGTGCATTTGCGTGCTGGACGATCCCAATGCCACGCTGGCGGATTTGATGCAGTATGTGAAGGGCCCCGACTTCCCCACCAAGGGCATCATCATGGGCCGCAGCGGAATCCGCTCTGCCTATGCCACCGGACGGGGTCGGGTGGTCATCCGGGCGCGCCATGAATTTGAGGAGTTCGGAAAGGACCGCACCCGCATCGTGGTCACCGAGATCCCCTATCAGGTCAATAAGCGGATGCTCATCAAAAATATGGCTGAGCAGGTGGAGGATAAGCGTCTGGAGGGCATTTCCGACATCCGGGACGAATCTGACCGCAACGGTATGCGAATCGTCGTGGAGCTCAAGCGGGACGCCAACCCTCAGGTGGTTTTGAATCGCCTGTTCTCCCAGACGCAGCTTCAAACCTCCTTTGCCATCAATATGCTGGCGCTGGTGCAAAACCAGTCTCAGCCGAAAATTCTGTCTCTGCGCCACATTCTGGACGAATATCTGGCGTTTCAGGAGGAAATCATCCTCCGCCGGACCAAATTCGATCTCAGAAAGGCGCAGGAGCGGGCCCATCTGCTGGAGGGTCTGCTGATCGCGCAGGATAATATCGACGAGGTCATCCGCATCATCCGCAACAGCTACGATGACGCCAAGCAGCATTTGTGCGAGCGCTTCGGGCTGGATGAGGTGCAGGCACAGGCAATTTTGGACATGCGGCTCAAGGCCCTTCAGGGTCTGGATCGGGAAAAGCTGGAGAGCGAATACCGCGATCTGGAAGAGCGCATTGCCTATTTCAATCGTCTGCTGTCCGACGACGCGCTGCTGCGGCAGGTGCTCAAGGAAGAGCTCACCGCCATTGCCGAAAAATACGGCGACGATCGCGTCACGGAAATTCAGGACGTGGAGGATGAGATCGACATTGAGGACCTCATCGAGGAGGAGCAGTGCGTCTTTACGCTGACGCAGGCGGGCTATATCAAGCGCACGCCGGTGAGCGAATACACCGCCCAGTCCAAGGGCGGCATGGGCAAAAAGGGCATCACCACCCGGGAAGAGGACGTGGTGGTGGATGTGTTCACCGCCTCGACCCATGACTATATCCTCTTCTTTACGGATACCGGAAAGGTCTATCGGAAAAAGGGCTATCAGATCCCGGAATCCGGCAAGACCGCCAAGGGCAGCAATATCATCAATATTTTGCAGGTGGAGCAGGGCGAACGGGTCCAGACCATGATCCATACCCGCTCGCTGGAGGACGACAGCCGCTTCCTCTTCATGGTCACCCGCAACGGCACGGTCAAGCGCCTGCCTGCCGTAACGCTGAAAAATCTCCGCAATAACGGAATCCGTGCGCTGCGGATGGACGAGGGCGACCAGCTCATCTCCGTGCGGGAGACGGACGGCAGCCAGAATATCCTGATCGCCACCCATGACGGCATGGCGGTGTGCTTCCGGGAGACGGATGTGCGGCCCATGGGCCGGGACGCCGTGGGCGTTCGGGGCATCCGCTTGCGGGAGGGCGACTATGTGGTGGGCGCCGCCCGCGCCAAGGAGGGCTGCGATGTCCTCTCCATTACGGAAAACGGATTCGGCAAGCGGACTCCTGTGGAGGAATACCGCATCACGAACCGGGGCGGCCTTGGTATTAAAAACTATATGGTCACGGAAAAAACCGGCAGCGTGGAGGGCATCAAGGTGGTGGACGGCAGCGAGGATCTGCTGCTGGTCACCCAGAGCGGCATCCTGATCCGCACGCCGGTGGATAGCATCCGTGTGGCAGGCCGTGCCACGCAGGGTGTCATCGTCATGCGCTTTAAGGAAGACGGCGATCAGGTCATCTCCATGGCCTTGACAGACCGGGAAGAGGAACTCCCCGAGGAGAACGACGAAACGGCGGAAACCGAGAGCGCGGAAGCCGTTGAAACGGAGGCCACAGACGCCGCGGAAACCGAAGCGGCCACACCGGACGAGGACTAAACATCGTATGAAGCACGTTACCATCTATACGGACGGCGCCTGCTCTGGCAATCCCGGCCCCGGCGGCTGGGGAGCCGTGCTGCTGTACGGAGAGCACCGAAAGGAGCTCTCCGGCGGCGAGGCCAACACCACCAATAACCGCATGGAGCTCACGGCTGTCATTGAGGCGCTGGCTCTTTTGAAAGAGCCCTGCGCGGTGGAGCTGTGGTCCGATTCCAAGTATGTGATTGACGGACTGGAAAAGGGCTGGGCCAAGGGCTGGCAGAAGCGGGGCTGGGTCAAAAGCGATAAAAAACCGGCCCTGAACCCGGATCTCTGGGAACGGCTCCTCACATTGACAGAGCTCCACTCCCTGCGTTACCATTGGGTCAAGGGCCATGCGGAGAACGAGAATAACAATCGCTGTGATGAGCTGGCGGTTGGCGAGAGCCGGAGGTTTCGGGAGACCCCCTGATTTTTGAAGAAAAAAGGCCGATTTCCTCGTATCTTCACAGGTCCTTTATGCAAAATTTTTTGAGAAAACGCTTTTTTTGGAAACATTCACAAACTGTTCATAAGAAACACATAATTCCGTCACGATTATAGGGTATCTTAATCATCAAGCAAAGGGTCCTCCCAAACCCGATGCGTTTTCTCCCTCCTAAAACACACACAGCAAGAAGGACCGCCATTGGCGGTCCTTTTTGTGTTTTCTTCTATGTTGGGACCTTCTTGTAAAATCGAATGGCCCGGTGTAAAATAGAAAAAACTGCAATCTGAAATCGGGAGGCTGATTTGATGAAAAATGGATTTGTTTCGGTGGCCTGCGGCACGCCGCCGCTGCGCTTGGCGGATTGCGATTATAATGCCGAGCAGACGTTCACCATGATGCGCGCAGCCGAGCAGGCGGGCGCGAAGATTCTCATTCTGCCGGAACTGGGTCTGACCGGATATTCCTGTGGCGACCTCTTTTATCAGGAGCTGCTGTTGCGGGGCGCCAGAACCGCGCTGGCTACCGTGTTGGAGGCCACCCGCAATCTGGAAGTGGTCGCCGCGGTGGGAATGCCGTTAGAAGTAAATAACAAATTGTATAATTGCGCTGTGATTATACAAAAGGGACTGATTTTAGGCGTTGTTCCCAAGACGCACCTGCCCAATTACGGCGAATTTTACGAAAAGCGGCAGTTTGCCCCGGCCCCTGACGGCGAGCCGTTTTATGTGGACGGGCTCTGCGGCCAGACCGTGTTGTTTGGAGCGAGACAGGTTTTTTGCTGCAACGAGCTTCCCGAGCTGGTGCTGGGCTTTGAAATCTGCGAGGATCTGTGGGCGCCCGAAGCGCCCTCTGCCCTGCTGGCGCGATCCGGCGCGACGATCATCGGCAATCTCTCTGCCAGCAACGAGGTCTTGGGCAAGGACGCCTATCGCCGTCAGCTTGTGACGATGCAAAGCGCAAAGCTCCTCTGCGGCTATGTCTACTCCAGCGCCGGAGAGGGCGAATCCACCTCCGATGTGGTGTACGGCGCGCACCAGATGATCGCGGAAAACGGCGCGCTGCTGGCGGAGCAGCGCTTTGAGGGCGGGTTGCTGCTCTCGGAGATCGATGTGCAAAAGCTGGTTTTCGAGCGCCGCCGGACGCAGTTGTTCGGTCAGGGCGCGGAGCTCACAGGCAGCGCGTTTTCCCTGTCGCTCTCCGACACGAAGCTCACCCGTTACGTGGCGAAAAACCCCTTTGTCCCGGAAGGGAGAGAGGATCGGGAGGATCGCTGCCGGGAAATTTTGCTGGTTGCTTCGCTGGGGCTGAAGCAGCGGCTGGAGCATACCGGCGCGAAAACGGCGGTTGTGGGGCTTTCCGGCGGGCTGGATTCCACGCTGGCGGTGCTGATTACGGGCCTTGCCATGAAGATGCTGGGCCGCTCTCCCGCGGATATCATTGCCGTGACCATGCCCTGCTTCGGGACCACGGATCGCACCCGGAATAACGCCGTCATTTTGGCGGAAAAGCTGGGGGCGACGCTCCGCACGGTGGAAATTTCGGCCAGTGTCCGCAGTCACCTGCGGGATATCGGCCATGATTTGGAGGACCACTCCGTCACATATGAAAACGCGCAGGCCCGGGAGCGCACGCAGGTGCTGATGGACTTGGCGAACGCCACCGGCGGCCTTGTCATCGGCACCGGGGACCTCTCCGAGCTGGCGCTGGGCTGGTGCACCTATAACGGCGACCATATGAGCATGTACGCCGTCAATTGCTCCATTCCCAAGACGCTGGTGCGGCATCTGGTGGCTTATCTGGCCCGGGACAACGCGGAGACGGACGAGGCGCTTCACGATGTGCTGGAGGATATTTTGGATACGCCGGTGTCCCCGGAGCTGCTCCCGGCGATCAAGGGGGAGATCAGCCAGCGGACGGAGGATCTGGTGGGTCCGTATGAGCTGCATGACTTCTTTTTGTATTATCTGCTGCGCTGGGGCTTCTCCCCTGCCAAAATCTACCGTCTGGCGCAGACGGCGTGGGGCGGGCAGTATAGCAGCGCGGTGATCTTAAAGTGGCTGAAGGTGTTTTACCGCCGCTTTTTCACCCAGCAGTTCAAGCGCAACTGCGTGCCGGACGGCCCGAAGGTGGGCAGCGTAGCCCTCTCGCCTCGCGGCGACTGGCGGATGCCCAGCGATGCAAAATGGACGCTGTGGCAAGCAGAGCTGGAGACGCTGTAAGGGTTTTGAAATGAGAGGAGCCAGTCGCCCAATTGGGGTCCCCGCAAGGCCTGCTTTGTGGGGGATAAAACCTGACTTTTCAGCAGGAAAAAACGTTTCAAACGCAAAGAAAAAGACGCCGCCGAAGAAATTCGGTGAACCTGTCAAGGAAAAGTAGACACTAAAAAAGGAAACATTAAAAGCCCAGTT
>CAZKMN010000018.1:11866-15346 GCA_964553905.1 uncultured Oscillibacter sp. | reverse complement strand
AACGCGCCGGTGAGCTGCAGGTTTTCCGCCTTGATGTACAGATTGTCTGCAATCTTTGCGGCAGAATCCAACGGCGTCCGTCTCGCAATGCCCCGCAGGGCCGTCTGAGCCTCCTGAATCATTTCCAATGTCAACATGAGAAAATGCCTCCCCAAAATATAATATCAGCTATTTATCCAAAAACAGACGAGCACGTGGCGCTTCTCTTGTCATTTTTAAGACACATGTCCGTGTAGTGGGTACAATTTATTTTCTTTTGTCTCTAGATTTTAACATGATTATACATTTTGTAATGGGTAAAAACAATGCACATTTTTGCCAATTGTTCCTCGGTGAAATACCACCTTTTGACGAAATGTACTTCCGTGGGAGACACATGCACTTACCGTACGGGCGTGCCGTTGCAAATGCAAATCCTGTTGGAGCTCTGGGCCGGCCGGCCCTCTTCTCTCAGGGTTTTCCGCTGGTCCAATCTCTCACTTTTCCGCGCGCTCCCCTCCTCTCCTGTTCTCTGATCTGGCAACAGCGCCGCAGCTTGCAGCTATGCGAAAGCCCGGTGCTGTTTCCAAACAGCGTACTTATTAAGTATACCAAATTGAAAAGGAAAACGCAATGTTTTACTGATATTACGCGGTAAAACAGCGCACCAAATCATTTTTCAATCTATTGTGATCCATTTTTAGGGTTTTTGTATGCTCTTCTTTTCCCACGTCTCTCTTTTTTAAACGCAATCACCTCCGGCGCATGTCAAAGAGCCGCCGAAATTTAAAAATTACGGCGGCTCTTTGCTGTTGTTATTTCTGATGGGACGGCGTCTGCCATGCCTCGTGATCGGTATGCAGCAGGTGGTGAGATCGCTCGCCCAACGGCGCATGCAGATACTCGCTATACAGCGCCTGCACGTCTGCATTTTCATGCGAATAGCGGATCGGCGCCTTGGCGTCCAGCTCCCAGAGTAGGCTGCCCCGGGAATCGGCAAGCTCCATGCCGCCGTGGATGGGCTGACCGCCGCCGCCGGCGCAGCCGCCGGGACAGGCCATGACCTCCACAAAGTCATAGCTGACTGCGCCGCTGTCAATTGCCTCCATCAAGCGGCGGGTATTTCCCAATCCGCTGACAACCGCCACGCGAACCTCGCCCGCGCCGGGAATGGTGAACGTGGCCTCTTTCCACGGCTGACTGCCGCGGACGGCGGCAAACGCGTCGGGATCGGGGTTGCTGCCGGTGACCAGATAATAGGCGCTGCGAAGCGCCGCGTCCATCACGCCGCCGGTGGCGCCAAACACCACTGCCGCTCCCGTGCCGCTGCCCAGAGGAGAATCAAAGGTCTCCTCCGGCAAATCCGCAGGCACAATGCCGTCGCTGCTGAGCATACGGTCCATCTCCCGGGTCGTGAGCACCACATCCACATCGGGATCGCCGCAGGCGTCCCGCATGGAGGGCAGCTCGCACTCCGCCTTTTTCGCAGAGCAGGGCATCATGGAAACCACAAAAATCTTGTGGGGGTCCACACCGATCTTTTCGGCAAAGTAGCTCTTTGCCACCGCGCCGAACATCTGCTGGGGAGACTTGGCGGTGGACAAGCAGCCGGTGTAGGCGGGATACTGGGATTTCAAAAACCGCACCCAACCGGGGCAGCAAGAGGTAAACATGGGCCAGCGATAGTCCTCGCGGTGGGTGAAGCGCTGCAAAAATTCGCTGCCCTCCTCCATAATGGTGAGATCGGCTGTGAAGTTGGTGTCGAACACATAGTCGAAGCCGATACGCCGCAGCGCAGCCGCCATGCGACCGGCCGAGCCCTGTTCGGTGGAGAGGCCAAAGCTCTCTGCCCACGCCACGCGCACCGCAGGCGCGACCTGCACCACCGTGATCTTCTCCGGGTCAGCCAGAGCGTCCAGAACCCGGTTTGTCTCATCCCGTGCAGTCAAAGCGCCGGTGGGGCAATGGGTGACGCACTGTCCGCAGAACGTACAGTCCGTCTCCTTGAGCGTGTGGGCGCCGCTGACGTCCACCGTGGTTCTCGAGCCGGTGCCTGCCACGTCCCAAATGTGCATGCCCTGAATTTTGTCGCAAGCCTGCACGCAGCGCATGCACTTGATGCATTTGCTGGCCTCCCGGACCACCGGTGCGCTCAAATCCACATGAGAACGCTCCAGTTGGGTGGGGTACGGCTGGTAATGGATGTTTAAATCATGGGAGAGCGTTTGCAGCTCGCAGTTTCCGCTACGCACGCACACCGTACAATTGGAATTGTGCTGGGAGAGGATCAGCCGCAGATTCGTCTTGCGAGCCTGTCGAACCCGCGGCGAATCGGTGTTGACCTCCATGCCCTCCTCCACCTGCGTATTGCAGGCGGGGACTAGCCGCTTGGTGCCTGTCACTTCCACCATGCACATGCGGCAGGCGGCAATTTCGTTCAGTTCCTTCAAATAGCATAAATGAGGGATGGGAATGCCCGCTTTTTCGGCAGCTTCCAGAATGGTGGAGCCAAGCGGGGCGGACAGCAGTTGTCCGTTGATCGTAAAGGTTACCATTTCTCCACACGTCCTCCCTTGAAAATTCCATAGCCAAAGTGGTCACAGCGCAGGCAGCGGGACGATTCCTGTGCCGCCTCCTGTGCGCTCATGCCGCATTCAATGCAGGCGAAATCGCCCTTGCGCTCATCCGCGCTGCGCTCTGTGGCGTTGACTCGTCCCTGCTGATGCAAGTCGGCACAGCGCCGCAGAGGTACCTCCACATCCGTGGTGATCTCATGCTGAAAGCCCAGATATTCGTCGATGTTGGCCGCAGCCACCTTGCCCGCCGCAATGGCGCGAATCACGGTGGCAGGACCGCTGACGCAGTCGCCGCCGGCAAAGACGCCCTCCATTTTGGGAAGCTGTGTGCTGGACGAGGCCAGCATGGTGCCGCCGCGCTGGATCTGAATTCCGCTTTGCTCAAAGCCGCGAGTCTCAATGCCCTGTCCGATGGCCACGATCAGCAGATCAGCCGGCACGCGCAGAGGCTCTGCCTCGGCGGTGTTGGGACGGGGCCGTCCGGCGCGATCCACCTCGCCAATGATTTGAGGCTGGGTCCAAAGGGCGGTGGCGCGACCTTCTTTGTCGGCCTCGATCCGCACCGGCGCGTGCAGGGCCAGAATCTCCGCGCCCTCGGCAATGGCGCCTTCTACCTCTTCCCGCTGAGCGGTCATATCCTCCAGCCGTCTGCGATAGACGCAGGTGACTTTTTCCGCTCCCAGACGAATGGCGCTGCGGGTCACGTCCATCGCCACGTTGCCGCCGCCGATGACCACAACGCGCATACCGGAGAAATTGGGCAGATCGTCGTCGCCGATGCGACGCAGCAGCTCCACGGCGGAGATCACGCCGCGGCTTCCCTCGCCCTCGATGCCGGTCTTTTTGTCCGTATGGGCGCCGATGGAGAGGTACAGGCAGTCGTGCCGCTTACGCAGCTCGTCAAACGTCACATCCGTGCCCACAT
>CAZKMN010000018.1:7449-11856 GCA_964553905.1 uncultured Oscillibacter sp. | reverse complement strand
CAATGCCCTGCGAGAGAATGGAGGCAATCTCCTCGTCCAGCTTCTCCCGGGGCAGGCGATAGCTGGGAATGCCGTAGCGCATCATGCCGCCCAGCTTCTTTTGCCGCTCATAGACCGTGACCTTGTGGCCCATCAGCGTCAGATAGTACGCCGCAGACAGACCGCCGGGTCCGCCGCCGACCACCGCCACGGATTTGCCCGTGGCAGGCGCGCACGGGGGCTGGGGCACTGTGCCGGCATGGTCCACCGCATAGCGCTTGAGTCCCCGAATATTCATGGCGTCGTCCAGCATACTCCGGCGGCAGCGGGCCTCACAGGGATGCTCGCAGATGTAAGCGCAGGCCGTAGGGAAAGGATTGTCCTTGCGGATCAGCCGCACGGCGTCGGCGCAGCGGCCCTCCTTCACCAGCGCAATATAGCCCGGAATATCCACCCCCGCAGGGCACATAGCCACGCAGGGCACCGGGTTTTTGAGACTGCCCAGACACCGGTGATGGAGGATGTGCTCCTCGTAATCCTCCCGGAAGCCCTTGAGCCCCATCAGCACCAGATTGGCCGCGTCCGTGCCGATGGCGCAATCCGCCGTGTCGGCAACGACCTGCGCCGTCTCCTCAATGCGATCAAGGATCTTGATGTCCGTGTCCTCTTCCAGCACCTGCCGGATCATGTTTGAAATCTGGCTGAGACCAATGCGGCAGGGCACACACTTTCCGCAGGTCTGGGCCCGGCAGAGATCCAGGAAATTCAGCGCCATGTCCACCGGGCAAAGTCCCGGGGGGCTGGCTTCGATCCGCCGCTCCATGTTGTGATACAACTGCTCCACCGCGGATTGCGTCTGGCTTGGAGTCAAAATATCCAGTCTGCTCATTGTCCTCTCCCTTTCTTTCCATGGATCATCCCGCGTTCGGGCAATCCATCCATGATTTCCCAAACTGTTAAATTTAGTGTAGCATTGGCGCATTTATTAGTCAATAACTATTTTTTAGCGATAAAAACAATTTTTTAGTTTTTGTCTGTAAAGAATACCACCCGCCGCTTCCAAAAGAGAGCATCGGGTGGTATCTGGCACAATTTAATTGGTTTCGGCAGCGCTGTTGCCCTCGTCCAGATAGCTGTAAAGGGTGTATTTGGAAATGCCGAACCGCTTGCAGACCTTATAGCCGGATTTTGTAATGAGGAACGCCCCCGTGTCCTTCAGGAAACGGATGGCCTTTACCTTGTCGTCCTTATTCATTAAGGCGACAGGTTTTCCGGTCATGGCAACGCTTTGCTCGATCAATTCATCCAGCAAATCCGCCACATTCCGGGAAATATGTTCCGGCTCGCCCTGCTCGCTCTGAGTGGAGGTAAAGCCCTTGAGAGAATTCTCCATCGCCAGCATCAGGGAGATATCATAGTTGATGGAAAAGATGCCGATGGCCTTTCCGTCATCGTCTCGCAGATAGATCGTGCTGGACTTGAGGATTTTTCCGTCCCCGGACTCTGTGAGATAGGAGAGGCGATCCCCCTGCACCAGCCCGCCGGAGCGCAACGCCTCCAGCACCACATGAGACGGTCCGTCTCCGATTCGGCGGCCCGAAACGTGTCCGTTTTCAATGGCTACAATGGAATGCTCCAAATCGTTGGAGCCAAGATCATGGACCACGACCTCGCAGTTGGGGCCGAACTGCATGGCAATCCCCTTTGCCAGTCTTAAACAGAATTCCAAATTTGATGCCTGCATATTGATGTACTCCATTTTCTTGATAATACCCGTGTAGTATAGCAGGTTTTTTGTAGAATTTCAACAAATTCTGTCAAAAGTTTTTTAGAGAATCAAACTTTTTTTCACAGTCATTCCGGCAGAACCGCACTCGCTCCGGTCTGACAGCGCCGTTTGAGGACCGTTGGCCTTTCTTTTCATGTTTGCTGGGAGCGGCGGCGGGCCCCGGCCGAAACCCCATCCGCCGCCAGCACGGTGATCATCAGCCCCAACAGATAGGCGCCCGCCTTGGGCCAGTCATAGTTATTCATGGCAAAGATCAAAGGCGCGCCGATTCCTCCGGCTCCCACGAGGCCCATGACGGCGGCCTCCCGCAAATTCACATCAAAGCGGTAAAACGCGCCGGAGAGCAGTTGGGGCCGCACCATGGGCCAGATCGCATGGCGCACCACCATCGCCCGGCTGCACCCGGAGGCGCGCAGCACCTCGGCGGGCCCATCGTCCAGATTGTCCAGCGCGCTCAAAAACAGCTTCGTGCACATGCCAACGGACAAGGCGGCAAAGGTTAAAAGCCCCGCAAAGGCGCCGGGACCGGAGACCCGGATAAAGAGCAGTCCGTAAATGACAGCCGGCACGGTCCGAAATGCCGCGCTGACCAGCCGTACCCCCGCAGCCGCCCACGGTCCGCAGATGCGCCGACAGCCCAAAAACGCCAGCGGCACGGAGAGCAGCGCTCCGATCGCCGTGCCGGACACGGCCATGCATACGGTTTCAAACAGCAGATAGGGCACGCCGTCCCGGGTAAAATTCACCACCAGCCCCAGCGCAGGACGGGCAAGCCCCGCCAAAATGCCGCCGAAAATTTTCAGTCCCGCAGCGGTGGTCCCCTGCCCGGAGAGGCCGAAAAAGCTGCACGCGATCAAAAGGGGCAGCGCCGTCAGCACGACGCGGCGCTCCAGCCGGGAAATCGTGCGCCGCCCCTGCAAAGCGCCGCGATAGCGGCTGCCAAGGCCCTCCAGCACCAGCACCGTACCGTAGAGCAGCACCAGAATCATGCCCGCCTTGGCATACTCCCGCCACGCGATCTTCTCGCTGAGCAAAATGCCAAGGCCCCCTGCGCCCACGTAGCCCAAAATGGCAGCATGACGGACGTTGCTCTCCAAAATATACAGGCAATTGGCCTGAAATCCGGGCAAAACCTGCAACAGCATCGTGGCGCAAAAGGCCCGCAGCCGTCCGCAGCCCGAGGCGCTAAGCGCCTCCAGCGCGGTGCTGGGCGCGAGATCCATCTCCTCCCAAGTCATCCGGGTGAGAATGCCGAAGCTATACAGGGCCAGCGCGATCATACCGGCCATCGGGCCGGTCCCCGTCAAAAAGGAGATGCTCAGCGCTAAAATCAGCACCGGCACCGACCGCAGCACATTTACGATTCCCCGTCCCACAGCGGAAAGCCGGGGATGTCCCGTCACGGCGGAGGAGCACAGCGCCGCCGCAATCAGCGCGCAAAAAGCGCCCAGCGCCGTTCCTGCCAAAGACATTTCCACCGTCTGCCAGAGCGGGGCCATCACACTTTGGGCAAAGCCCCAATCCGGCGGAAACAGGTCCGAAAAAATCTCCAGCGCTTTCCCGAAGCGGTGCAGCAGCATCCCGCCGTCAAACCCCGCTGCCCACATGCAAAACGCCACGGCCCCGACGGACAAGGCGGGCCTACACACCCGCGTTTGCAGTGCTTTCATGGCTCCGCCCCATAAATCCGCGCAAGTGCTTCATCGTCGAGCTCCCGGGGCGTTCCGGAAAAGACCAGCTCGCCGGCGCGGACGCCCAAAATATAATCGCAGTAGCGGACCGCCTGCTCCACATTGTGGCTGTTCATGAGGATGGTCTTCCCCTGCTGGGCTTGCAGCTCCTTCAAAAGCTCCAGCACACTTTTGGCATACACCGGGTCCAGCGAGGCCACCGGCTCATCCGCCAAAATGACGTCGCAGCCTTGCAGCAGCACCCGCGCAATGGCCACCCGCTGCTTTTCGCCTCCGGAAAGGCCCGCCGCCTTTTGTGTTGCTTTTTCCAAAAGCCCCACCCGGCGTAGCGCCTCCTCCGCCCGCAGCCGCTGGTTTGGGCGAAACCAACCCAACATGCCCCGCAGTAGCCCCAGCTCCGAGAGACAGCCGTTGAGCACATTTTTTTCCGCCGTGCTCTGTTCCACCAGCCCAAAATCCTGAAAAATCATCCCCACGCGACGCTGCAAGGCCCGTTTTTCCGCCCCGCGCAGCGCCGTCATGTCCGTCCCATCCACAAGGATGCGCCCGCTGTCCGGCCGCAGCATCCCGTTCACGCACCGCAGCAGCGTGGATTTTCCCGCGCCGCTGCGCCCGATGACAGCGGTGAAGCCCCCTGCCGGAAGGGAAAAGGAGACGTCCGAGAGCGCAAGGGCGTGTCCGGCATATGCTTTTGTCACGTGTTCCAGTGCGATCATGCGGCGTCTCCCTCCTTTTCTCAGTTTGCGGCCTTCAGCATGGCTTGGGCCTCCCGTGCGCCGTCATAGTTCGCGTCGTCGCCCCAAGCATAGCCCACCTGTGCAAAGGTGCTGATAATTTCCTTGCCCTCGTCCGTATTGCCCAGATCAATGAGCGCATTTCCCACCGCCTGCTTGAATTCCTCCGTCATCGTCTCCGACGTCTTGCTCACGCAGACCGTGTCGTTATAGA
>CAZKMN010000018.1:0-7432 GCA_964553905.1 uncultured Oscillibacter sp. | reverse complement strand
TGCGTCACGCCGATCACGTTCGTCTCGTGCCAGATATCGGTGGTACGGCCCAGCGTGGTGGTCCAATCCTCCGCGGATTTATACTGGATATGGGCATAGCTCACGATCACATCCGCCTGCTCCGCCGCCAGACGGGCAACGGAGGTACCGTGGGAATCGGACTGGATCACATGGCTGAGATCCGTGATGCCCTTTCCGTAATTTTCTTGCAGCCACAGGCTGGGATAGATGTAGCCGGAGGAGGACGATGCGCTCAGGACGCACCAAGAAGCGCTGTCCAGATCCTCCCACGTGAGCGTCTGGCCACCGTTCACCTTTGCCGCCAGCTCCTGCCCCTTGGCGCTGGGTCCTGCCAGCACGATGCAGCGATAATACTCGCCATAGCTGTCCAGATAGTCCCCCGGCACGCCGTCGTTCCAGTCCGAAGGCGTGGTGGAATCCTTGCTGTATGCCTGACGCAGCGCCGTGAGCAACAACTCACAGCCGTCGTCATACAGCGTATAGGTGCCGCCGGAGATAAAGCCCACATCCGCCGTCCCGGCGCTCAGCGCCTCGGCGCAGGCCTCGTAGGAGGAGGAAACCGTCATGTTGACCTCGCCCACGTCATAGCCGTAATTTTGCAGCGTGGTTTTGAGCAGCTCGCCCATGGGCTTTGTGGCGGAGAGGATCGTCTCCGCAGAATCGTAGGGTGCAAAAGCGATGTTCAGCGTATCCACCTTTGTCAATCCGTTGCTCTCTTCCGCGGGAGTGGGCGCAGCGCCGCAGGCGGACAGCGTCAGCGTTGCTGTGGCAAGCAGCCATGCAAGCAAAGTCTTTTTTCTCATGATGGTTCTCCTTTGTTCTTCCGTTTTTTCGGTTTTGGCTTCCATTTTTTACCGGCAGACGCAAAAAATCCGCCCGAAGAATTACACCCGTGGTGGTGTACCCCTTCGTGCGGTTCGCACTCTCCAATATGAATGACCATGCTCATTGTAGCCCGAGAAATCCTGCTTGTCAACCACCAGTTCGACCCTGTTCGAGAAATTTTTCACAAAAAGGCGAAAAGCGGGTTGTAATTCCCGGCGCAAAAGCGTATGCTGAAAGAACAATATAAGGGGAGTCCGCCGATGCGCGGGCTGAGAGGGGGCGGCAGCGTCCCGACCCAGAACCTGATTTGGATCATGCCAACGTAGGGAAATGATGTCGGTTTTACCGCAAACGTTCCATTTTGGCGCGTTTGCGGCTTTTTTTGTAAGAAAGGACGATTGCACAATGAACATACAAGCTCAGGATCTGCGGCTTTACGCCGTGACAGACCGCGCATGGGCGCAGGACGAGGACGCGCTCTTTGCCCAGATTACAGACGCCATCGACGGCGGCGCCACCATTGTCCAACTGCGGGAAAAGCATCTGGACGACGCCTCGTTTCTCCGGGAGGCCAAACGGTTTGTGGCGCTGTGCCGGGAAAAGGGCGTCATCAGCATTCTCAACGACCGCGTTGATCTGGCCGCAGAGGTGGGCGCAGACGGCGCTCACGTGGGGCAGGAGGATCTGGAGGCCGGACGGGCCCGGGCTTTGCTGGGGAACGATAAAATCATCGGCGTCTCCGCCCACAATGTGGAGGAGGCTCTGCGGGCTCAGGCCGCCGGCGCGGACTATCTGGGCGTTGGCGCGGCCTTTGTCACAGACACCAAGGCCGATGCCGCCCCCATCTCCCGGGAGGTCATCCGCGCCATCACCGCCGCCGTTTCCATCCCGGTTGTGGCTATCGGCGGAATTACGGCGGACAACATTCTCACTCTGGACCAGTGCGGTCTGGACGGCGTCGCTGTCGTCTCCGCGCTCTTTGCCCAACCCTGCGTGAAATCCGCCGCCGTCACCATGCGCCGTCTGGCGGAAAAAATCGCCCGTTAATTTTTGAAAAAGCGCCCCATCGGGCGTTTTTCCGCGGCACACCGGGGGCACCACCTTGTGCCGCGTTACAAAAGCACTGCTGTAAAATTGAAAGGAGTCTGACCCATGAAAACAGCATTGACAATCGCCGGAAGTGATTCCAGCGGAGGCGCCGGCATCCAGGCAGATCTCAAAACCATGACGGTGAACGGCGTTTACGCCATGAGCGCCGTCACAGCGCTGACTGCCCAGAATACGACCGGCGTCACAGACATTTTAGAGGTTCCACCGCTTTTCCTTGCCCGACAACTGGACGCCGTTTTTACGGACATCTTCCCGGACGCAGTCAAAATCGGCATGGTTTCCTCAGCAGAGCTCATCGGCGTGATTGCCGAGCGACTGCGCCATTACGGCGCAAAGCGCATTGTGGTAGATCCCGTGATGGTAGCCACCTCCGGGGCCAAACTGCTGCGGCCTGAGGCCATCGAGACGCTGGCCCGGGAGCTCTTCCCCCTTGCGGAGCTCTTAACGCCCAACATCCCCGAGGCGGAGCTTCTCACCAATCGCACGATCACAAGCCCTGACGACATGGCCGCCGCCGCCGAGGAGATCGGTCAGCGCTACGGCTGCGCCGTTTTATGCAAGGGCGGACACCATCTCAACGACGCCAACGATCTGTTGTGGCGCGATGGCAAGGCCACATGGTTTCAGGGCCGCCGCATCGCCAATCCCAACACCCACGGCACCGGCTGCACCCTCTCCTCCGCCATCGCCTCCCAGCTTGCCAAGGGATTTTCTCTGGAGGATTCCGTGGCGCAGGCCAAAGCCTACCTTTCCGGCGCACTGGAGGCCATGCTGGATCTGGGGCACGGCTCCGGGCCTATGAACCACGCCTTTGCCATTCCCGACCCCCTGCCGTGGGAGGTACGTGCATGAAGAAAACCTCCGTTTTTCAAAACAGCCTCCTCTGGTTTGGCGCGGGCGTTTCCCTTGCGGAAATTCTCACCGGCACGTACTTTGCCCCGCTGGGACTTTCCCGGGGGTTGACCGCCATTTTTCTGGGCCATCTCATCGGCTGTGTGCTGCTGTTTCTCGCGGGTCTTATTGGCGCACGCACGGGAAAAAGCGCCATGGAAACCGTCAAAATGAGCTTTGGTCACACCGGTGGCATGTTCTTCGCCTTTTTAAACGTGCTGCAACTGGTGGGCTGGACCGCCATCATGATCTATGACGGCGCGCTGGCTGCCGATGGGGTCCTCCCCTTTCCCATGTGGGTCTGGTGCGCCATCATCGGCGGGCTGATCGTGCTGTGGATCGTCATCGGCGTGACGAATCTGGGCTGGGTCAACAAGATTGCCATGGGCGCTCTTCTGGTTCTGACCCTGATTTTGTGCAAAGTCATCTTTGTGGACGGCAGTCTCCACACGATCTCCGCCGCCGACGCCATGAGCTTTGGCGCCGCCGTGGAGCTGGCTGTGGCCATGCCCCTTTCGTGGCTCCCCCTCATCAGCGACTATACCCGGGACGCCCAGCGCCCCCTTGCCGCCACTGCGGCAAGCGCCGTGACTTACGGTCTTGTGTCCTGCTGGATGTACATCATCGGCATGGGCGCCGCCATCTATACCGGCGGCGGCAACATTGCAACCATTATGGTCAAGGCCGGTCTTGGAATCGCGGCGCTGCTAATTCTGGTTCTCTCCACCGTGACCACCACCTTTTTGGACGCGTACTCCGCGGGCATTTCCTGCGAATCCCTCTCCAAGTCCCTGAATGGCCGCCGGATGGCCCTTGTCGTCACGCTGGTCGGCATTGCAGGCGCAATCTTCTTCCCGCTGGACGACATCACCGGCTTTTTGTATCTGATCGGCTCCGTGTTTGCCCCCATGATCGCCATCCAGATCGCGGACCACTTCCTCCTGCACCGGGAGCGCTCCGGCGTGGGCTTCGACGTGCGGAATCTGGTTCTCTGGGTCGTGGGGTTTGCCCTCTACCGCCTGCTGATGCGCTATGACATTCCGGTGGGCAGCACCCTGCCGGACATGGCGCTGACCGTGGCGCTGTGCGTGTTTGTGGAAAAGCTGGGGCTGTTTTCCCGCACCCCCATCTCCTCTGAAAGCTAAATTTTCCCCTCTCTTGACGGAGCGGCTACGGCCGCTCCGTTTTTGCGCCACACGCCGCTTTGTTCAAATTCACCAAAACCGCTTTGTAAAATTTCAATTGATTGTGAATTTTGGAATATGTTGCAAATATCACTTTCTTCATATAAGAAATCCCTTATACTCTCCTCAAGAAGCCGATGTGCCGGGAACGCTCTACGGCGCACGCAACATGGAGAGTCCCAAGCGGACTCAAAAAGGAGGTCAGTGATGTTGTATCAGACAACGGAGGCGCAGGAAGCTCTGCGAAAAAAGGTACGGGAATTTGCGGAAGCGGAGATCAAGCCCCTAGCGTTTTTGATGGATCAGGAAAACACATTCCCCCGGGAGGCCGTAGCCAAGCTGGGGGAGCTGGGGGTCATGGGAATTCCCTATGAAACCGCCTATGGCGGCGCGGGGCTGGACGTTTTGAGCTACGCCATCGCCGTGGAGGAGCTGGCCCGTGTGGATGGCGGCGCAGGCGTTATTTTGTCGGCGCACACCTCTCTTGGCACCTATCCCATCTACGCCTACGGCACAGAGGCTCAGAAGAAGAAATACCTCCCCGATCTCTGCTCGGGTAAAAAGCTGGGTGCTTTCGGTCTGACGGAGCCCAACGCCGGTTCCGATGCCGGCGGCACGGAGACCACGGCTGAGGACATGGGCGATCACTATCTGCTCAACGGCAACAAAATTTTCATCACCAACGGCGGTGAGGCGGACACCTATGTGGTCTTTGCCGTCACCACGCCGGACATTGGCGTAAAGGGCATCTCGGCCTTTATTGTGGAAAAGGGCTGGGAGGGCTTTGCCTTTGGCGATCATTACGACAAGATGGGCATTCGCTCCTCCGCCACCTGTGAGTTGATTTTCAACAACGTCAAGGTGCCCAAGGAAAACCTGCTGGGGCAGGAGGGCAAGGGCTTCAACATCGCCATGGCTACGCTGGACGGCGGACGCATCGGCATTGCCGCGCAGGCGCTGGGCATTGCACAGGGCGCGTTTGAAGCGGCTGTGGAATACTCCAAGGAGCGCGTTCAGTTTGGTCGCCCCATCTGCCAACAGCAGTCCATCGCCTTCAAAATTGCGGACATGGCCACCAAGCTCCGCTGCGCCCGGCTTCTGGTCTATTCCGCGGCAGATCTGAAGCAGGCCCACGCGCCCTACGGCATGGAATCCGCCATGGCGAAGCAGTACGCCTCCGACATTGCGCTGGAGGTCACCAACGACGCGCTTCAGATCTTCGGCGGCACCGGGTACTTAAAGGGGATGGAGGTGGAGCGGATGTACCGCGACGCCAAGATCACCACCATCTACGAGGGCACCAACGAAATCCAGCGCGTGGTGATCGCCTCCCATGTGCTGGGCAAAATTGCCAAGGCGGACGCCCCCGCCGTCCACGGAAAGCACGGTCCGGAAACCGGCGTGCGGAAAAAACAGATTCTTGCGGACGGCACCGCGCAGGAGCGCGTGGATGCGCTGGTGGCAGCTCTCCGGAAAGACGGCTATGATTTCACCGTGGGCATTCCCGTGGATACTCCCATCGCGCAGGCTGAGCGCGTTGTCTCCGCCGGAAAGGGCATCGGTCCCAAAGAAAACATGAAGCTCATCGAGGAGCTGGCCCGCGCCGCCGGCGCCGCCATCGGCTCCAGCCGTCCCGTGGCTGAGACGCTCAAATATCTGCCGCTGAACCGCTATGTGGGCATGTCGGGTCAAAAGTTCAAGGGCAACCTCTACATCGCCTGCGGCATCTCCGGCGCAGGGCAGCATTTGAAGGGCATCAAGGATGCGTCCACCATCGTGGCGATCAACCTTGACCCCAACGCCAAGATTTTCAAAAACTGTGACTACGGCATGGTGGGCGACGTGAATGAAATTCTGCCGCTTTTGGCTGCGGCTCTGGATACCGGTGAGAAAAAGAGCGCGCCTCCCATGGTCAAAATGAAGCGGGCCGTGGCGAAGAAAGTGTCTCAGCCCCGTAAGCTCTATCTCTGCAACGGCTGCGGCTATGAGTACGATCTCCTTGTGGGCGATCCCGAAAACGACGTCCGTCCCGGCACCGCTTTCCGGGAGCTGCCCGAGGGCTGGATGTGCCCGCACTGCGGCGAGGGCATGGAGCAGTTCTTGGAAATCGAAGTGTGAGTCCGCGCTTTTTCAGAATTTAAAGGAGGTATCTCATGTTTAACTATCGGAACATCACCGAAGATCTCTATTGGGTCGGCGCCAACGATCACCGGCTGGCCCTGTTTGAAAATATTCATCCCCTCTACCACGGCGTGTCCTACAACGCCTATCTCCTGCTGGACGAAAAAACCGTCCTGTTCGACACCGCCGACTGGTCTGTGGGCCGCCAGTTTCTGGACAATGTGACGGCGGTGCTGCAAGGCCGCCCGCTGGATTATCTGGTCATCAACCACGTGGAGCCGGACCACGCCACCTCCATTCCCGAAATTCTGCTGCGCTGGCCCAAGGTGAAGCTCATCACCACGCCCAAGGCGGTCATCCTGCTTCATCAGTTCGGCTTTGCCATCGACAGCGACCAGATCGAGGAAGTGCAAGAGGGCGACAGCCGGTGCTTCGGCAAGCACACCATTGCCTTTGTAAACGCCCCCATGGTCCACTGGCCGGAGGCCATGGTCAGCTTTGACACCACCAACGGCGTTCTCTTTTCCGCCGATGCGTTTGGCTCCTTCCGAGCGCTAGACGGGAAGCTCTTTGCGGACGAATTCAACTTTGACGGGGAATGGCTGGATGACGCCCGCCGGTACTATACCAACATCGTTGGCAAGTACGGCCCTCAGGTGCAGGCGCTTTTGAAGAAGGCCAGCGGCCTCAACATCCAATATCTCTGCCCGCTCCACGGACCCGTTTGGCGCAAGGACATCGGCTACATTCTGGATAAATATATCCACTGGAGCACCTATGAGCCCGAAAAAAACGGCGTCATGATCGTCTATGCCTCCATGTACGGCAACACCGAGACGGCGGCGGAGGTGCTGGCGTCCAAGCTCTGCCAGCGGGGTATCACCGAAACCCGGCTCTACGATGTCTCCAGCACCCATGTGAGCTACCTCATCTCCGACCTCTTTCGATACAGCCATCTGGTGCTGGCGTCCGTCACCTATAATCTGGGCATTTTCCCTCCGATGCACAATTTCCTGATGGATATGCGGGCGCTGAATCTGCAAAACCGTACCTGCGCCATCGTGGAAAACGGGTCTTGGGCGCCCCGGTCGGGCAGCTTGATGCGTCAAGAGCTGGAATCGCTCAAGCACATGGAAATTCTGGACGAGGGCGTCACCATGGCCTCCTCCCTGCAAGCGCAGAATGAGCCGGACATGGATGCTCTGGCTGACGCCATTGCCGCCTCCGTGGCAAAACGCACCGCAAAAAAATAACGCGCTTTAAGCCCGTCAAAATGAGAC
>CAZKMN010000017.1:750-15534 GCA_964553905.1 uncultured Oscillibacter sp. | reverse complement strand
GGGAGATTGTTTTCCAAACGCTCTTTGCCGGTCATGAAAAGCTCATCGTACCCCTTCAGTCCTAAGTCTATCGTTTTGACGCTGCTCAAACTTCTCCACCTCCTTCGTCATGGCTTCATACGCAGCTGCAACCTTTCCGCTCTTGTCATGAGCAAAGATGCTTTCTCCGCTGCGGCTGCACTCGGCGGCACGGACAGAGAACGGAATCTCCGTATCGAACAGGCGCAGGTTCTCACTGACCTGTTCACGGAGCGATGCGATGATTGTCCTCGCGTCGTTGGTTCGACTATCCACCATCGTCATCAGAATACCGTCAATACGGAGATTCGGGTTGATTTGGCGCTTGATCTTGGAGATAGAGCGCAGCAGCAGGCTGAGGCCCTTTGTGGACAGATAGCTTGGCTGGGTGGGGATGATTATGCTGTTCGCCGCCGTGAGCGCATTGACCGTCATGATGCCGAGAGATGGCATACAGTCGATCAGAACATAGTCGTAGTTCTGCTTGACCTTACTCAGACAATCTTTCAGGACAAACTCCCGGCTCATGGTGTTGATGAGACCAACCTCCAATCCGGACAACTCAATGTTGGATGGAAGAAGGTCTACGCCTTCGCGGTGGTGAATGATTCCACAGTTTTCCGGCATTGGTTTCTCCTCCAGCACGCTCTGCATAACAGTGGTGATGGATACCTGAAGCTCGTCCTGGTTCTCAATGCCAAGGCTGGTGGTCAGACTGCTCTGCGGGTCTGCATCGACAAGCAGCACACGTTTCCCCATTTGGGCCAGACCAACGCCCAGGTTGACTGCCGTAGTTGTTTTACCCACTCCGCCTTTCTGGTTCGTGATGGCAATTACTTTGCAATTACTCATCTTAATTTCCTCCCTTCAAATAAATTTAGCCGCCCATTTCAGATGAAATGAACGGCTATGTAAATTAGTTTATATTCCGTTGAGGGTGATTGTACTCGTACCCTCCACTTTTTCAATTAGCAAGATTTTAAGCTCACTTTTTTCTCAAATTAGCAGGAAGGGCATTTTCGTTAGCAACTTTTCGAAAAATCTTGCTAATCGTTAGCAGGATTCATTGGTCGCACACTCCATTTGGGGCCGACAGATATTGAACTCAAAATTAGCAAAAAGCACTTTTGCTAATTAAAGATTTTCCAGGTATTGAAAGATTTCAATTTTTCGCGTATAATACAAAAAGACCGAAAGCCTTGAAAAATCAAGGTTTTCGGTCTCGTGGTTGGCACGCCTGGCGCGATTCGAACGCGCGGCCTTTCGCTTAGGAGGCGAACGCTCTATCCTGCTGAGCTACAGGCGCATGTATGAAATTGTTGTGTTTGAACCTTCTGCCTTTTTCGCCGAGGTGGAAGGTTGTTCGTGACCTTAGGAGGCGAATGCTCTATCCACTGAGCTACAGGCGCATATGAAGTTTTTCGAGCCAAAATCGGCTCATATAGATTCGAACCATCTACCGCTTAGGAGGGGGACGCTCTATCCATCTGAGCTACGAACGCAAATAGGGTGCACGAAAGGCGGCGCTTTCCGTTTCTACAAAATTGGCACGCAGCGGCTTTCATCACCGGCGGGGACGCAAAAAAACCTGCTCCGCCCCCTAAGGCATAGGACCTTAGGAAGCGCGCTTCACATGAAGCGAATGAGACAGGATGGACCGGCAACGCCTATTTTACCCGGTTTTTCCCCCGCTGTCAATCCACGAAAAAGGATGTCGCCCCGTCAGGCGACATCCTTTTTTAAGCAGAGAAAGAAAATCATGCCTGCAAGGAGGCGACCCACTTCCCGTATTTTTCAAGATTCGCAGCACAAGCGGCCTCATCCGCTCCCTGCGTGAGCACATAGACCTTGATTTTTGGCTCTGTGCCGGAAGGACGCACCAAAATTGTTGTCCCATCAGCCAATTCAAAGCGGAGCACATTGGACCCGGAAAGCTCCATCGTTCTGGTTTTTCCAGTGGCGCAATCCACAAAAGTCCCATCCGAATAGTCCTTTCGCACAGTCACCGCAACGCCGCTGATTTGCGTGGGAGGCGTCTGCCGCAGGGCGCTCATCAATCTGGCCATATCCGCCAGTCCATCCAATCCCGGCATGACCAAATTGTGGGTGTGCTCGGCATAATACCCGTATTTGGCATACAGGTTTTTCAGCGCGTCAAACAGCGTCATCCCTTGGGAAACATACCACGCAGCCATCTCCGTGAGCAGCATGGAGGCCGTCACAGCGTCCTTATCCCGCACATAATCGCCCAGCATATAGCCATAGGATTCCTCATAGGAGAAAATGACCTTCCCCTCTCCGGACTCCTCCAGCGCATTCTTCTTTTCCGCCATGAATTTAAATCCGGTGAAGGTATCAAAGCACTGCACGCCGTTGCACTCGGCCACCTTGCGCGCCATTTCCGTAGTCACAATGGTCTTGAGCGCAACCGGCTTTTCAGGCAGTTTTCCGCTGCGGCGCATGGCGCCGATCAGGTAATCCAGCAGCAGCACACCGGTCTGATTTCCGGTCACAGGGCGGAATTCACCCTGCTTGTCCCGAATCATAATTCCCACCCGGTCGCTGTCTGGGTCCGTTCCCAAGATGAAATCCACATCGTTGGCCTTTGCCAGCTCGATCGCCAGCTGGAAGCCCTCGGGATTTTCCGGGTTTGGCGAAACCACCGTGGGGAAATTTCCATCGATCACCATCTGCTCCGGAACGCACAGCAGATGCTGGATTCCCAGCGCACGCAACGCCTCCGGCACCAGACGGTATCCGCAGCCGTGGAATGGCGTATAGACCAACTTAAAGGTATCCGCCACTTTGGCAACGGTTTCCGGGTCGTTCATCTGGGCGGTAACGTGTTCCATGAAGCGCCGGTCCGTGTCCTCCCCGATGGTTTCGATCAGCCCTTCCTTGACAGCGCGATCATATTCCATCGTCCGCACGCCGTCAAAAATATCGATCTCCTCCAGCCGCTTGGCAATGGCGTCGGCGTGGTGGGGCGGAAGCTGAGCGCCGTCTTCCCAATAGACCTTATAGCCGTTATACTCCTTGGGATTATGGCTGGCCGTCACGTTAATTCCGGCCTGACAGTGATATTCCCGCACGGCAAAGCTCAGCTCCGGCGTCGGGCGCAGCGCATCAAAAATCCGCACGTGAACGCCGTTTGCGGCGCACACCTCGGCTGCGGCACGGGCAAACTCCATCGAATGGTTGCGGCAATCCATACAAATCGCCACACCCCGTGTCTTGCCGGATGGTCCCTCGGCGGCAATCACGTCCGCAAAGCCCTGCGTTGCCCAACGCACCACATGTAGATTCATATTATGTAAACCAGTTCCCATGGTTCCCCTCAAACCGGCGGTGCCAAATTCCAGCGGGCCGTAAAAGCGGGACTCGATCTCCTTGGGATCTTCGGCAATTGCCAGCAGCTCAGCGCGTTCCTCAGATGAGAGTGCGGGGCTTTCCACCCATTTTTGATATTCCTTCATAAAGTCCATGGATAATTCCTCCTTCTGAAATGGTAATTTACGCAGCCTTGCACTTACGGTTCCTCCGAAAGCGCAGTTGTCTCCAGCAGGGTCTGGGCCTCCTCCAGCCGTGACTGGGGCACGCAGATGTCCACGCCGAGCCCCGCAAAGCCAAAGATGACCTTCCCCTGTGTGCCTGTTTTAAATGCCGGAATCCCGCAGCCCTCCAGCAAAGAGAGCGTGATATCCGCCTGACTGTCAAGCTCCCACTGCACGGTCAACCGGACAGCCGGTTCCGGCTTCCCGTCTGCGCCCTTGGGCCAGCGGTCCGCAAGGGTGTGGTCTGCCCGGGCCCAAAAATCATTCGCTTGTTCCATGGTATGACCTGCCTTTACTTGTGATATTTTGACCCCGCCTGAATTTGATATGCCCGGTAGATCTGCTCCAGCAGCATGACCCGGGCCAGATGGTGGGGAAACGTCATGGGGGACATGGAGAGCTTTTCGTCTGCCTGTGCCTTGATGGAAGCATGAAGACCGAAAGACCCTCCGATCAAAAAGACGAAGTGGCTCTGTCCCTGATTGGTCCGCTCCTGCAAGGATTGGGCCAGCTCCTCACTGGAGCACAGCCGCCCCTCCACGCAAAGCGCGATCACCGCGGCGGAGTGTGGCAGTTTGGAGCGGATCATCTCCGCCTCCTTGAAAAGGGCGGCGTCAATCTGTGCGGCAGAGGGCGCGTCCGGCAGACGTTCTTCCGGCAGCTCCATCAGCTCCAGCTTGCAAAAACGGCCCAGCCGTTTACAATACTCCGCGGCAGCCTGCGTATAAAACTTCTCTTTCAGTTTTCCCACGCATAAAATCGTTACCCTTTGCATGCGCTCCTCCCCGCCACGACATGAGCCTCGCTCAGAGAATCCCGAGGCGCCACCGACAGCGCCGTCTGCATACCGGCGGCTGCAAGCGCACACTCCACAGCCCGGTGGGCCATGGCCGGTGTGTTGTTCTCCCGGCTCAGATGCGCCAGCACCACCTCGCTGGTTCCGGAAGCCGCCAGCTCCACGGCAAATTGCGCCGCGCACGCATTGCTCAAATGGCCCTGCGCTCCCAAAATCCGCTGCTTCAAATAAGCGGGATAGGGCCCGCAGCGCAGCGTCTCCACATCATGATTGGCCTCCAGCAGCACCAGATCCACACCGGGCAGCACACTTCTGGCCTCGTTTGTAACGGTGCCGCTGTCTGTCAGCAAGCCAACGCTGCCAGCGTCCGTATCCAGTCGAAAGCCGCACGCCCCCGGCGCATCGTGGGAGGTTGGAAAGGCCGTGACCTCGCATGCCCCAAAGGAAAAGCGGTCAGTCCGGCCAAAGGAATGCAGACGGCTTTCACATTCCGGCAGCCGATCGGAAAGATCCCGCGCAGCGGCTTCGCTGGCCCAGATTCCGGGACAGTCCCGCTTTAAAAGGGTTCGCAGTCCCGCGATGTGGTCGGAATGGGTATGGGTGAGCAAAATGGCGGTCAGGTCGCCGGGAGCCAATCCCAGCGCTCCAAGTGCAACGGTGATGCGGCGGCAGGAAATTCCCGCGTCCAGCAGCAATCGCGTTTCGCCGCAGCAAACCAAAATAGCGTTTCCAGACGAACCGCTGGCTAATGTATGTACCGTGGTCAAAGATGCTACCTCGTTCTCTTTAAAATGAAGCGTCCGCAAGGGAGATCGTCGACGAAAGTCGCCATTCTCCTTCGCGGACGCTAAAATACGCAAGCGCGTACAATCTGCAAATGACCAGCTGCTTCTCAGCCGATATGTGCCTCCAGCTCATCACTTCCGCCGGGCTCCTCCACAGAGCGGATGCGAGCGCCCAGTGCTTGCAGCTTTTCCACAATATTTTCATAGCCGCGCTCGATATACTGCACGCAGCTAATCTCGCTTTGCCCCTCAGCCGCCAGAGCTGCAATCACCAGCGCAGCGCCGGCGCGCAGATCGCAGGCTTGGATGGGAGCCCCGGTGAGATGGTGCACACCCTCCACCACGGCGGTTTTTTCGTCCACCTGAATGGAAGCGCCCATGCGCTTGAGCTCGTCCACATAGCGATAGCGGTTGTTCCAAACGCTCTCCGTCACCAGAGACGTGCCCTCCGCCAAGGTCAGGACTGTGGTAATCTGAGGCTGCATATCCGTCGGAAAGCCGGGGTACGGCATGGTTTTGACATTGGCTTTTTGCAGCGGCGTGGTGCGGCGAACCAAGAGCGTGTCCTCCCGCTCCTCCACTTCAACGCCCATCTCCACCAGCTTGGCGGTGATACAATCCATATGCTTGGGGATAATATTTTTAATCAGGACCTGACCGCCGGTGGCAGCCACAGCCGCCATATAGGTGCCTGCTTCAATCTGATCGGGGATGATGGCGTAGCTGCCGCCGGAGAGATGCTCCACGCCCTGAATCTTAATCGTGTCCGTTCCGGCGCCACGAACGTTGGCGCCCATCGAGTTGAGGAAGTTGGCCAAATCCACGATATGGGGCTCCTTGGCCGCGTTTTCAATCACGGTATTCCCCTCCGCCATCACGGCGGCCATCATAATATTCATGGTGGCGCCCACGCTCACCACGTCCAAATAGACATTTGCGCCCTTGAGCCGTCCGCTTTCCGTGGAGGCGTGGATGAATCCGCCCTCCACCACCACCTTTGCGCCCAAGGTGGTAAAGCCCTTGACGTGCTGATCGATCGGACGAACGCCGAAATTGCAGCCGCCGGGCATGGCGACCTCCGCCTGACCAAAGCGACCAAGCAGAGCGCCAATCAGATAATAAGAGGCTCGAATTTTTCGCGCCAGCTCATAGGAGGTCCGGGTGGAACGGATATGGGTACAGTCAATCTCCACCGTATGGCGGTTGATCGTGCGAATATTGGCGCCAAGCTGCTCCAAAATTTTCAAGCACAGCGTCACGTCAGAAATCTGGGGGATATTTTCAATGCGGCAAATCCCGTCCACCAGCAGTGCGGCGGGAATAATGGCAACGGCTGCATTTTTTGCGCCGCTGATTTCTACTTCACCAAACAGGGGTTTTCCACCCTGTACAAGATACTTTGTCAAGTTGATTACCCTCTCTTCAAGGCACATTCTTTTGTGGCGGCAAGTCGTCTCTTCAACGGACAGTTTGCCCGGCCGGTGCCGCTTCATACCCGCGGAAAGGCTGCGGGCCGGACAAATTTCACAGTCCGGGGAAACTCACACACGATGACTATATCATATTCAAATAGGAAATGCAAACCATTCCTCTGCCGTTTCCATAAAGAATGCAAAATTGACAAAAATCGACAAAAATCCATCAACTGTGCGTCACAGCGCCGGTATAGCAGTTGACATAATAGTCCGCCGCATCCGTCACAACGCACCACGCGGGGATCAGCGTCATAACAGCAGCCGTGGTGCTTTGCAGCTCATAGCAGGGATACACATCCGTCACGGCTGACACCACCGCTCCGCTTTCCTGTCGGGCTTCCAAAAACGAGGTGAGCGCCGCCACAGCAGAGAGCGGTTCTTCTGTGGAATCCGGGGTAAAGCGTGCAGGCAAATGGGTTCCGCTGGCCTTCATGTGGTGGTCTGCGTCCACGGAGAGACACACCGTGCAGTTCACCACCGGATAGCCGTTAAACCAACGCACAGCCGTGGCCGTGAAAGCGTCCTCCGTCTCCCCGACCTCAAGCTCTTCATATTGGTAAGTCTTGCAGAATTTGCGAAAAAAAGTTTCTGCCTCTTTCTCCTCGTCCAGACGGGACACCGCGTCAAAACCACCGCCGGAGCGAAAAACAGCCGCACCGCGGATCCCGGTATAGCTGTCGATTCCGCCGCCCTGATCGGAATAGGTAACGCCCTCTCCCAGAAAGAAAGCCGCCATTTTGCGATCCAGCTCTGTATCTCGCGTCAGCGTGCCGCCCACAGGGGGCGCCTGAAAAGACAGGGCTTTCTCCGAAAGCTTCACGCCGTCGGCGGCGAACAGCTCTGTGAGTTGGGTGCGAACCTGCTGCTGCGCGTCGTGCTGTGCCGCACGACGGCTGACCAGAGAGCCCAGCAGGAAGAGATTCACCAGCAGCAAAATCACAATGATGATATTTTTCAGGCGAAAGCTTTGCATGAGGCGGCTCCTTCCAGTCTTTTCTCGTTCACTCCCGCAGCCATGTGGCCGCAGCATCGTCTCCGCCGTTATCCACATAGCCCAGCACCAGCTCGCCGTTGGGCTCTTCCGCTGCAATCGCCAGCGCCTGCCGTACAGGCAGCAGCAGCGACATGTGCGTTTGTGCTGTATACTGGCGGAATCGTATGGTCAGGCTTGTGACCTGATGAGACGTGAGCGTCACCTCTACGGCGCTCTCCCCGTCGGCAAAGTGGACGGGTACGCCGCCGATGTGATAGCCGAAGCGCAACGTGGTGGCAGCCCCGCTTTGCTCAATGCTTTGCAGATACAGCGCCGCCACGCCGGAGCGGTTTGCCAGAATGTGATTGAGCAGCATGGAAGTTCCCGAGGCAGCCTGCCGGAGCGTGGGAACCGTATCGCCGCCATCGGCAATGTGCAGCGTGGAGGCGGCAGTTCCGGTATAGCGCACGGTCCCGTCCGGAGCAATCCGCAGCGTCTGATCGTTTTCCACGATCACCTCTGTGCCGTTGGACTCCGTGTTGCGGTAATTGGTGTGAGGGTTGAAGCCCAGCGCCGTCAAAAGCGAGTCGGTATCGGTCAGCGGATTGGATACCGTCATCTGTGCAAGCTGGGGAAGCTGGGTGAGCAGCAGCGAGCAGGGCGCCACAAGAGGCGGATTTTCCTCCTCGCTATCAAACGCAAAACGAGCGCCGCCCAGCTCATATCCCTCGATCAACTGGGTAAGATCCGCCTCGGTCACAGCGGTGGTACAGGTGAAAAAGCGCTCGCCCCAGAGATCCAGCCGCACCACGCCGTCCTCCTGCGCGGAGACGACCAGCCGCCGCGCAACCGTGGATTCGTTGCTGCCCGAGACGCCGATGCCCTCCGACAGCACCGACAGCGGCAGCGCCTCGCAAAAGTCAAAATAGATCGACGGTCTGGAAAGGGCCTCGAAGAATGCCTCCTCACTGCTGACTGTGAGCGTGCGGGCAGAGCCCAGCGCCTCGCCCAGCAGATTTCCCAGCGGGACAAACGACTCGTCAGCGGTGGTCAGCGTCAGATTTCCATAGCGTCCATAAGCTCCGGAGACGACCAGCCGTACCGGGGCGGAAACCTGTGCAGTCTCCGTCTGGGAAATCTGGCTGTTCTCTGTGGCGGACATTTGGAAAAGGCCCTTCCACCTGCTGATATCCGATGTGAGAGAATCGAGCTGCGTCCAGACAAAGAGCACAACCGCAGACACCGTCAAAAGCGTAATGGCCAGATTTTGTAAAAGAGCGCGGTGGCGATGCTCCGAACGGTTGTTCATGGAATTGCTCCCCCCAATCAACTGAAAGCCGCTTAACTAGCGGATGGACCCGAAATCGGCAGCGTCAGCCGAATCGTAGTGCCCGGCCCCTCGTGTGGCGCCAGCGCCAGCGTGCCGCTGTGCCGCAGGACGATCTCCCGGGCGATGGAAAGGCCCAGACCCGTGCCGCCCGACTCCCGGGAGCGCGCTTTGTCCACCCGGTAAAACCGGTCGAAAATGCGTTCCCGGTCCTGTTCCGGAATGCCGATACCGTCATCCCAAACCTCCATCCACACCGTCTTTTCCGTAGTCCCGGCGCTGATGCGGATGTGTCCGTTTTCCGGCGTATATTTGATGGCATTTCCCAAAATATTCATCATGACCTGCTCCAGCCGTCCCCGATCTCCCACGATCAAGGGCAGCTCGTCCAGCGGCGCGCAGGTGAGCTGCTGGTTCCGCTGGCGGGCAGCCAGCGCGTTGGCCCGGTGGATGCTCTCAATGGCCTCGGCAAAGGAAAAGCGGGAGAGCGAGAGCTCTGTATTACCGGAATCCAGTCGGCTGAGTGTCAGCAGATCCTGCACAATATGGGTCATGCGATCCGTCTCGGTGATGATGATGTTCAAAAAGCCGTTTGACGTTTCCCGCGGGATCTCGTCCCCAGAATCCAGCAGCGTTTCGGCATAGCTGCGAACATTGGTGAGCGGGGTCCGCAATTCATGGGAGACATTCGCGACAAATTCCTTGCGGCGCTCCTCGTTGCGGTGCTGCTCGGTCACGTCATGAAGCACGATCAGCACGCCGCCGCTGACCTGATCGGAAAACGGCGCCAGATAAAGCTCCAGCGTCCGCTCCCCCACCACCAGTTGGCCCTCGGCGTAGTTTGGCCGCTGCAACGCCAGCATCTCGGAAAAAGGATAGACCTCGCCAAACAGCTCGGAATACGTGCACGCGTCATCCACGCTCCGCTGGAGCATGGCGGTGGCGGCGGGATTGCAGTGGATCAGCTTTCCCTCCCGGTCAAAGGCCACCACGCCGTCTGTCATGTGCAAAAACAGCGTGTCCAGCTTGTTGCGCTCGTTTTCGACGGCCTCCAGCGTGCTGTGCAGCACGCCGGCCATCTCGTTAAAGGTCCCTGTCAAAATGCCGATCTCATCGGTGGATTCCACCGGAAGCGCACTGTCAAACTCGCCGGCAGCGACCTTTTCCGCGCCCGCAGTCAGCTTTTCGATCGGTCCCACCATGGTCTTAGAGAGCAGGAAGCTCAAGAGCACGGAAATGAGCAGGCCAATCACCAATGCCTGAATAATAATGGTGAAAAGCTGGTCGTTCAGGCCGGACACCGTCTCTTTCGTGTCCAGAATATACACGATAAACGCGTTGTCCCCGCCAAAAATTGGCACCGCCACATCCATGTAGTCGGCAGTGATATCACTGGCGTCCCCCACGGCGGCTGCGTCCTTCCGGGCCACGGCGTTGCGGGCTGAGAGCAGGTTGGCCGTCTGCTCCCGGGGGAGGGCGTCCTTTTCGGCAGAGCCGTTGAGATAGGCGCCGCTCTCGCCATCCAAAACGAAATAGTTGCGGCTTCGGTTGTTGATGCCAAGGGGCGCGGCATAGCTCTCCAGCACGCTTTGGATGCGGTCAGCAGCATCCTCCTGCGCCGCTTCGCTGCGTAAAGAGGCGACAAAGTCGGCGTTACGCTCTCCAAACACCTCGTCCATCTGCTGATAAAAAGTATTGATGTAGAAGCTGGAGACGCTGGTGGTCAAAAAGGCGCCCACCACCGCCATCAAAGACGTAATCAGCAGCAGCAGGATCAGCATCAGCTTCATGTGCAGGCTTCGGAACACCGCGAGCACCTCATTTCGCATGAAAAATCACAAAAAGGATCTGCGCCAGCCGCAACGAACGGAAAGAAGGCGCACGCAGAGAACACGTCACAAGCTCAGGGCACGGAAAAATAGTATCCGGCCCCTCGGCGCGTGAGAATATAGACCGGATTAGGGGGATCGGCCTCGATCTTCTCCCGCAGACGCCGGACTGTCACGTCCACCGTCCGCACATCGTCCCCCACGTAGCCGTAATTCCAAACCTGCTCCATCAGGTCAATGCGGGAATACACCTTGTTAGGGTGACTGGCCAAAAAGGTCAACAGCTCATATTCCCGCTGGGTCAGGTCAACGGCCTTTCCTGCGCGATAAACCTGATGGCTGTCCGTATTGATGGAGAGATCCCCCGCCACCGGCATGGCGGTGGCGTCCGCCGACGATGGTGCCATGCTGGTGCGGCGGATGTTGGCGCCCACGCGGGCGATCAGCTCCCGCATGGAAAAAGGCTTTGTGATATAGTCATCCGCGCCGATCTCCAGTCCCAGGACCTTATCCGTCTCCTCTTCCCTGGCGGTCAGAATGATGACCGGCACATTGCTGCCCCGACCGCGCAGATCACGGCAGACGTCAAAGCCGTTCATTTTAGGCAGCATTACATCCAGCAAAATGAGATCGGGATTGGCGGTCACGGCCTGTCTGAGCCCATCCTCGCCGTCATAGGCCTCCAACACCTGATACCCGGACCGCTGGAGATTAAAGCGCAAAATATCCACAATGTTTTTCTCGTCTTCGACGACTAGAACCGTTTTTTGAGTATTCATGGCTCCTCCGTAATTCAAAGGTTCAGCAACGCCTTTGCTTTCAGCACGGCGGCAATGGTTTTTCCGTCCTGGATCTCCCCGTCCAAAATGCGATGGACCATTTCTTCAAAGGGGATGCGAGACACGTTCAAAAATTCATCCGGGTCCAACTGCTGTGCCTCCATCCGCAGTCCGCGGGCGAGGAACAAATGCAGCCGTTCTCCGTAGCATCCGGGGGCGGGAATCATCACGCCCAGCGGCAAAAGGGTGTCCGGCACCGCACCGGTTTCCTCCTTGAGCTCTCTGAGCGCGCCGACAGCGGGGTCTTCGTCCCCATCCAGCTTCCCCGCCGGAATCTCCAGCAGCGTCCGACCGAATACATAGCGATACTGGGTGACGGCCAGCACGTTGTTACGCTCGTCCAGCGCCAGAACCCCCACGCCATCCACATGCTCCACCACTTCCCGGAAGGAGATGTGCCCATTGGGCAGCTCCACCCGATCCACATGGACGCTCAGAAACACGCCGTCGTATTTTTCCGCCCGGCTCAGCGTCTTTTCCGTCAGATCCATCTGGCTGTTTTCCTCGCACATATCGTCACACCTCGCGTTTGTTTTGATGAGAGAATGGTTATACCAATTCAAGAATCCGATTGGATTTCTCACTGAGGATTATACCATGTTCCCGCTCAAATGCCAACCGTGACTTTCTCTTGAAGAACGCACCGCATTGTGGTATACTGAGGGCACTTTCCAAGCAGAAACGAGGTGAGCCCCACCACCCAGCCGCCGCCCGCAGGCGGCGGAACACCCCGTCCCCCGCCGCCCGCAGGCGGCGGAACACCCCGTCCCCCGCCGCCGCAGCGGCGTTCCAAACCCCCGCGCCGCTGGGACGCAGATGCTTACCCGGAAAAATTCGCACGGGCGGATTTTTCCTTGTGGCCCAGCGGCGGGAAGAACGGCGGCACCTTGGCGGCTTGGGGGGGCCCACGGGGCGCGGAGCGCCACACCGCAAAGGCGCGACCATGTCAAGGGCGAAGCCGCCGCAGCGGGCCGCAGGCCCCTTTACATGGGCACGGCTTTGTGGTTGTTTCCGTGGGGGGCTAGCCGCAACCGCCGTTTTGGGCGAGCAGCAAACCGGCGGCAGGTGCCACCGCCCGCCCCGGCACCAAGAAAGCGACCACCACAGACCACCAGACGGGGCGGAGTGGGGGCAACTGACGGCGATTTGCGATAAAGATTTGCGACCGGGACGGGCGCAAATGCGAGCATTCCTTAGCTGTTTTGCCGCATGTTGCGGCAAAACAAGTGCGATGGGTGCCGCCCTTGTGGTGGCGGGCCCCGGCGCACACCGTTCCATTCTTCTTGCAGCGTCCAGCTGGCTATCGACCAGTGCACCGCGCGCGGGAGCGCGCAGGTGAGCCGCGCAGCGGCGAACGGCGGAGCGAAGCGGAGCCATAGGGAGAGGGCCGAAGCCCTACTCCACCAGCCGCTCCATTTCCGCCGCCCACGGATTCCAGAGCTTCCCCTCGTCTGCGTAGTAGTCTGCGAGGTATTCCACGCAGGCTTGGCACAGGTCCGCCGCATTCATCGGGTATCCGGGAATGGCGGTCCCATGCGCTACGGCGTGACACTTCCAGCACAGGGTGATGAGGTTATGAGGGAAGCTCGTCCCCCCCTGCGACCGCAGCACCACATGGTGGATTTGCAGGCCATGGGTATCGTCGCACAGGGCGCAGCGGTATCCGTCCCGCTTGTAGACCGCTTTTCGCACGGTGTTGGTGAGGTTTGCTGAAATCATTTCTGGCACTTCCTTTCTGCCCTTTGGGCGCTTCCAGCGCGTCACATGAAGTCAAGGGTGAAGCCGCCGCAGCGGGCCGCAGGCCCCTTGACCATGTGGCATAATGGGAGTGAACGGAGGGCAGAACGGTACAGCTTATTTGAATGATTGTTCGTGGTTTTCCACCCAGTTTTCCACAGCCGCTTTAATGACCGCATACGGCGTTGTTCCCTCGATGAGACACAGCGTCTTGAATCGCATGTACTGATTGCGCGGTATCCGGGTACATGCCGTTTGCAGGTGCGCCGCATCCCAGCGGGCTTGCCTTGCGCGTGTACTGTCGACTTCCATAGTTTGCATGATTTTCTTCCTTTCTGTCAAGCATCTTGTAATGGAACACATGTTCTATCAGGATTCTTGTATACTATCGATGGTTTATCCATGCTATCGCTGACCCTGTCCCGTGAGGGACATACCATATTTATTTGTGGTATACTGAGGGCACTTTCCAAGCAGAAACGAGGTGAGCCCCACGGAGAAAAAGGGGATCAAGATCGCGGCACAAAATCGCAAAGCCCACCACGATTACTTTGTGGAGGAGACATACGAGGCCGGCATCGAGCTGTTTGGCACGGAGGTCAAGTCCATCCGTGCCGGCACGCTGAATTTGAAGGATTCCTATTGCACCATTAAAGACGGGGAGCTGTTTGTCAATAGTATGCACATCTCCCCCTACGAAAAAGGCAACATTTTCAATAAGGACCCCGTGCGTCCCCGGCGGCTTTTGATGCATCGCCGGGAGATTGCAAAGCTCTTTGCTCTGGTCAGGCAGGACGGCTACACGCTGGTGCCGCTGTCCGTTTATTTCAAAGACGCCCGGGTAAAGCTGCAAATTGGGCTTTGCAAGGGCAAGAAAAATTATGACAAGCGAGACGCCGCCGCATCGCGGGACGCCAAGCGGGAAATGGACCGCACGCTAAAGGAAAGGAATCGATAACGATGTCTGAAGTCAAAAACCCCATCGCCGTCATTACGCTGGAGGGCGGCAAAACCATGCGGGCTGAGCTGTATCCCGAAAAGGCTCCCAACACCGTGAACAATTTCATTGCGCTGGCAAACTCCGGTTTTTATGACGGGCTGATTTTCCACCGCTGCATCCCCGGCTTCATGATTCAAGGCGGTTGCCCCAATGGAAACGGCATGGGTGGCCCAGGCTATGAGATCCCCGGTGAATTTGCCGGAAATCGCTTTGCTCAAAACGATCTGGTGCACACCACCGGTGTTTTGTCCATGGCACGCGCCATGCATCCGGATTCTGCCGGAAGCCAGTTTTTCATCATGGTAGCGCCCGCGCCCCATCTGGACGGGCAGTACGCCGCCTTCGGTCAGGTGTTTGAGGGGATGGAGGTGGTCGACGAGATCGCCGCCGTGCCGACCGGCTGGGCCGACAAGCCGACCCGCCCGCAGGTGATGAAGTCGGTGAGGGTCGT
>CAZKMN010000017.1:0-740 GCA_964553905.1 uncultured Oscillibacter sp. | reverse complement strand
ACTCCCGTGGTGATCGCATCCATTCGGGTCGATACGCAGGGTGTGGATTACCCCGCGCCGAAAAAGAGATGAAAACGGCCATTGTCACCGGGGCGTCCTCGGGACTTGGGCGCGAATTCGTCCGCCAGATTGCGGACGTCTTTCCGGAGATCGAATGCTATTGGCTGATTGCGCGGCGTCAGGATCGTCTGGAAGAGCTGGCTAAGACGCTGGGGGAAAAGCAGGTAGAATGTCTGCCGCTGGATCTTTGTGACTCCATGAGTTTTTCCTCTCTTCAGGGAAAGCTGGCTGCGGAGCAGCCGGAGGTAACGCTTCTAATCAACTGTGCCGGCTGCGGATATCTGGGGCGGCTGGGCGAGGTGGAGACTGCTTCCCAAACCCGGATGGTGGATTTGAATCTGCGGGCCTTGACGGCGGTGACCAACATGGTCATCCCCCTGATGCATCAGGGCGGACGCATCATCAACGTCTCTTCCATCGCTTCTTTTTGTCCCAATCCCCGTATGACGGTGTATTCCGCAAGCAAGGCCTATGTCTCTTCCTTCACAGTCGGTCTTTCGGAAGAGCTGCACGCAAAAGGCATCACCGTCACAGCCGTCTGCCCCGGTCCGATGAAAACGGAATTTCTGGACGTGGGGCACATCACCGGAAACTCTCCCACTTTTTCCATGCTGCCCTACTGCGATCAGGTGCGGGTAGCAGGTGGGACTTTGCGGGCGGCTCGCGCCGGTCGGACCTTC
>CAZKMN010000016.1:14250-16289 GCA_964553905.1 uncultured Oscillibacter sp. | reverse complement strand
ACCCAGCCCCATATTGCGCTTTCCATCCACACTGGCTGCGCCTGAGTGACGCAGGCTTCCGTCAAATAGCGTGGGCAGGTCTTGCGGTGCAATGCCCTCGCCGTTATCACTGACCGAGAAACGGGCAAATCCGGATTCCTCCCGGACGGAAAGATGAATCTGAGTGGTGGTTTTTCCGTGGAGCATGGCGTTTTCCAGAAGATTACTGAGGACCTGTTCGATGAGAATCGCGTCCATGGGCACCAGCAGCAGCTCCCCCGGGGCCTGCACGCCGATCTCCACGTCCGGATAGCGCTTGCGGAATTTTCGCACAGCTTCGCCCAAAATCTCCTCCGCCGCCTCCGGCTGCTTGACGATGCGGTTTTGATCGTTCCCGATGCGGGTGATGGAGAGCAGATTTTCTACAACGCGGATCAGCCACTGGGCCTCATTTCGGACATCCTCCAGCAAAAAACGGCGATCTGATTCCGAAAGACCCGGGTTTTCCAGCATGGCTGAGGTGGCTCCCGCAATGGACGTCAACGGCGTTCGGATATCGTGGGAGACGGAGCGGAGCAGGTTTGCCCGCATTTTTTCGGTTTCATTTTCAGCGCGCAGGCGCTCCTGCTGCTTGGATTTTGTCGTGAGCGTACACGTGATGATGGAAACCATGAGAAAGGAGAGAAATGTCAGTGGGTAGCCGGAGAGCGTGAAGTTAAAGGCCCAGTACGGAAAGGTAAAAATGTAATTGACGCCCACGACGCCTAAAATGGCCGCGATCATGCCGAACAAATAGCCGTGCGTCAACCGGGACACCAGCAAAACTGCCAGCACAAAGATGGGGGAGGCAAAGCCGTCGCTGCTGTCCGCAATTCGCAAAAGCGCGCAAAGCTCCAGCGCACAGGCCAAAATGCCGCAGCAAATCAAAAGATCTCGCCAGGAGAAGGGAAAGAGCCGCGCCAAGGCGCACTTTTTTACGTTCAGAATGCCGCCCCCTTTCAAGTGCACTCGAGTTTATAACGACTTCATTATACCAGATGAACCGTTAAGTTTCCGCTAAAATGAGGAAGAAAATGGCCCAACTGAAAAGAAAATTTTACGCCGCGTCTACGAAAGAGGGAAAAGACACGGCGTTTTAATTTTTTGAAAAATAATTTCTCCGTGCATGAAAGCGTGCAACTTTTTGCCTTTGGCCCCCTTACATGGGGGATGGAGGAGGCGAGAACATGGAGAAAAAAGAGGGGCGGGAACGGCTGGCCCAGTTTTGCCAGACGTATCTGCAAACGATGGACCCCATTCGATCCGCAGAGACGGCAGGCATGTCCGACGGGTTTACACGGCTTGCGGGCAAGGCGACGCAAAGCCGCCTTGACACCATGCGAGCCGCAGTTGCGGAGCAGATCCACCGGGAGGATGCGGTGCGGCGACTGGCGCAGCTTGCGTTTGGACAGTCCAACGACGCGGTGTTTTTGGCGCTGCACCCTGAAAGAGCGGACCCATATGCGCTGGATCTCAGTGCCGTGTCGGAGTGCAAGGTGACGGACAAGGGGGGCGTTGAAATTAAATTTGTCGACCGCATTCGGGCGCTGGAGAGCCTTTGCAGTCTGCTTGCAGACGGCGGAGGACAGAGCGCCGCGGAGCTGTTTCGGGCTTTGAGCGAGACGGCGGACGATCAGGAGGGGAGTTGGGAACACGGCTGAAATTGTACGGTTTTCTAAAAAACAAAGACAGGTTTTGAGCTGGTGGTGTCGAAAGGGAGAGAACTGGGAGGCTTTGATTTGCGATGGCGCGGTGCGAAGCGGCAAGACGTTTTCCATGGGCCTCTCCTTTTTTATGTGGGCGCAGGCGACTTTTGACGGAATGCAATTCGGACTTTGCGGCAAGACGATTGTCTCTTTGCGAAGAAATCTGCTGACAGAGCTGGTGCCGTATCTCACGCGGCAGGGATTTCACTGCCGGGAAAAACGGTCGGAAAATCTTCTGATCGTGCGCTATGGGGGGCATGAAAATCGATTTTTGCTCTTTGGCGGACGAGATGAATCCAGCGCAGCCCTCATTCA
>CAZKMN010000016.1:899-14240 GCA_964553905.1 uncultured Oscillibacter sp. | reverse complement strand
GGGGAGCACGTTGGCGGGCGTTTTACTGGACGAGACCGCGTTGATGCCCAGAAGCTTTGTAGAACAGGCCTGCGCTCGATGCAGCGTTCCGGGCAGCCGACTTTGGTTCAACTGCAATCCCGAAAGCCCCCAACACTGGTTTTATCGGGAGTGGATCCTAAAGGCCCGGGAGCGGAGGGCACTATATCTGCATTTTACCATGGAGGATAACCCAGCCTTGACCCGCTCCATTCGCGCCCGCTACCGCAACGCCTATTCCGGCGTGTTTTACCGACGGTTTGTGCTGGGAGAATGGACGGCGGCGCAGGGGCTGGTGTACGACTTTTTCCGGCGGGAGCGGGACGCGGTCCCTGCCCCGGACGGGCCCTTTGACGCGTGGAGAATTTCGGTGGATTACGGGACTGCCAACCCCGCTTCCTTTGGCCTCTGGGGGAAAAAGGACGCCGTCTGGTATCGGGTCGAGGAATATTATTACGATTCCAGAAAGATTGGAGCCCAATGCACAGACGCGGAATACGCAGAGGAATTACGAACTTTGGCTGGAGGCCGTCCCATCGAGCGGGTCATTGTGGACCCCTCGGCGGCGAGCTTTATTGAGACGCTACGCAGGGGGGGATTCCGCGTGGTACGCGCCAACAACGATGTATCGGACGGAATCCGCGTGACAGCGGATCTGCTCAAGCAGAGGCGGATTGTCCTTTGCCGGGAGTGCGCGGACTGCTTGCGGGAGATGGAGCTCTACTGCTGGGATGAGCGGGGAGACAGGGATGCTCCCCGCAAAGAGCACGACCACGCCATGGACGATCTGCGCTATTTTGCCATGGATCTGGAGGACAAACGGAGCGGGACCTTTGCGGCGACATGGGTGGAACGGCGCAGATGAAAAAACAGAAGGGAAAAGGAGGTAATTGCGCGTGAGATGGCTTAGAAAAAAGGAGGCGGCGGCTCAGCCGGCTGCGGTACAGCTTCGCAGCGGGGAACGACATCCCTTTGGAATTTTGGGAGAGTATGTGCCCCTGCGGAGCGGGGAGACGCAGCTTTATCGAGCGGTGCGGGAGGCAATCCCCGTGGTGGATGCCGCAATCTACAAGCTGATTCGGATGTGCGGCGGCTTGGAGGTCGTCTGCACGGACAAAGCGGCACAGGAACGGCTGCGGGAATTTTTGAGGACCGTTCCGGCTGGACGGGGACAGTTTGGAATCAACGCGTTTCTGGACTGCTATCTGGATTCCTTACTGGTATGCGGTCGCGCAGTTGGGGAGATCGTACCGGAAGCCGGAGGACGAGAGCTTGCGGCGCTGGTATGCGGTCGGGTGGAGAACATCGACATCCGCGAGGGCAGTCATCCGCTGGAATTCCAGATTTGCGGACCGGACGCACAGGGACGGGTGGCGCCGCTGCCCTATCAGGAGCTGCTGCTCTTTACACCCTTTGCGCCGGAGGCGGACAGCCCGTACGGGGTATCGCTGCTGCGGTCACTGCCGTTTTTGGCTGATATTTTGATGAAGATCTATCAGACCATCGGAACCAACTGGGAGCGGTGCGGCAATGTGCGCTTTGCCGTGACCTGTCCGGGAGGAGAGGGACAGGCTGAGGCGCGCAGTCAGGCTTTGGCAGAGCAATGGTCCCGCGCCATGCAGGACACCAAAAACGGAAGTGTTCGGGATTTTGTGGCGGTCGGGGATGTGGGAATCCACGTGATCGGGGGAGACGCGCCTATTTTGGACAGCGAGGTGCCGGTGCGCCAGATTTTGGAACAAATTGTGGCAAATACCGGAATTCCGCCGTTTATGCTGGGGCTGAGCTGGAACTCTACGGAACGGATGAGCGCCCAGCAGGCGGATCTTCTGACCACGGAAATCACCGCCATTCGCCGCACACTGACGCCGTGCGTGGAGCGCATTTGCCGTCTTTGGCTGCGAATGCACGGATATCCCTGTGCATTTGAGGTGGTTTGGGACGACATCAATCTGCAAGACGAGGTGGAGGAATCCCGGGCGGAGCTCTATCGTGAGCAGGCGCGAAAGCTGCGGATTGAAAACGACGCGGCGGAGGGAATTTAAAGGAGGAACGCGAAATGGAAATTCACAAGGAACGGCAGGTCTCGGCGACCGGCACAGCCAACGCCGAAGATCTTGCCCGGATCAACGAGCTGGCAAAGACGCCCTTGACGGCGGAAGCGGTTTACACCTTCAGCCTGCGCCTTTGCGACAATGAGGTGGATCGGGATTTTGAGCGGTTTGACGCGCCTGCACTGGAGACGCTGGGGGAGATGTTTGTGGGCAAGAGCGGCATTTTTGACCACCAGTGGACCGCACAGGGCCAGACTGCCCGCATCTATCGCACAGAGGTGGTGCATGAGAGCGCCGTCAAAACGGCGGCGGGGGACGAATACTGCTGGCTCAAAGGTTGGGCCTATCTGCTGCGGAGCGAGAAGAACGCGGAGCTGATCGCGGAGATTGAAGGCGGCATCAAAAAAGAGGTGAGCGTGGGATGCAGCGTGGGCAAAAGCGTTTGCTCCATCTGCGGCGCATGCAGCGGGAGCTGCGAGCATGTGAAGGGACGCACCTATGGAAATGCCCTCTGCTTTACAGAGCTGCGTGATCCCGCGGACGCCTACGAGTGGTCCTTTGTGGCGGTGCCCGCGCAGCGCGGCGCAGGCGTTTTGAAGCGATTTGCCCAAACGGACGGGCAACTGAGCGTGCTGCACAAGCAGGCGGCGCTGGGAGAAAAATATTTGAAAGAGCTGCGCCGGGAGGTGGTTCGGCTGGCAATGCTGGCTGACGACGATCTCGATGGCGAGGTGTTTGCCGGCGCAACGGACAAGCTGGAGGAAGCGGAGCTGCTGGAATTGAAAAAGGCCTATGAAAACCGGGTGGCCAAACGGTTTCCACCAAGCCCGCAATTGCGGGAGCGGTCTCGCTGCGAGCGGGGCGATGAGAGTGTATTTCTCGTCTGAGGACGATATTTGAAAGGAGAGGCAATATGAAGCTTTCTTATGAGGGGATCGGTCAATGGAGCGCCACCTTCGCATCGGCAAATGTGACGGAGGGGGAGCTGGTCAAACTCAGCGAAAACGGAACCGTGGCGACTTGCACAGACGGAGATGATTTTTGTGCAATGGTGCTGTCTGTGGGACGCGGCGGCGACGCCTGCTCTGCCGCACTGGGCGGCATGGTGACCGCCGGATTTACCGGCACGGCTCCGGCTGTGGGCTGGAGCGCACTTGCGTCTGACGGCGCAGGCGGCTGCAAGACGGCGGCTGCGGCACGCAAATATCTGGTAGTTGACGTGGACAGCGACGGCAAGACCGTCACCTTTGTACTGTAAGGAGGAAGAAAGATGGCTTATCATTACGAGACGATCCGACTGGAAAAAGGGATGTATGGGCGCAGCGGTCAGAGCTTCGCCAAGACTTTGGAGGGCATGGACCCCAGCGAGCAGTATCGCGGGACTCCGCTGGAGGGACTGGATGCGTTCCAGCGGCAGCTCAAGCGCTTTGGCATCAAGGTCAAGGGCGCAGGCAGCGACATGGTGGAAAAGTTCTTCCACACCACCGATTCTGCCGTGCTGTTTCCGGAATTTGTATCCCGCGTGGTGCGACAGGGACTGGAGGAAGAGAGCATTTTGCCCGCTATCACCGCCACTGTGACCAATTTTGACGGAATGGATTACCGCTCCATTGCCTCTGTCCCCACGGAAGAGGACAAGGCGCTGCGCCGCGTGGAAGAGGGCGCTGCCATCCCCGAGACGACCATTCGCACCCAGGAAAATCTGGTGCGGCTGCACAAGCGGGGGAGAATGCTGGTGGCATCCTATGAGGCGATCCGCTTCCAGCGGTTGGACCTTTTTTCTGTGACGCTGCGCCAGATCGGCGCTTACATCGGGCGAATGCATCTGCAAGACGCCATCGGCGTGATTACCAACGGAGACGGCAACAACAACCCTGCCGACAGTTTTACCGTTGGCACCAAGCCCATTTCCGGCACGGCCGGAACGCTGAGCTACGGCGCACTGGTGGATTTTTGGAGCCAGTTCGACCCCTACACCATGAACACCATGCTGGTCAGCGGCGACGTGATGCTCTCCATGCTGAAGCTGCCGGAATTCCAGAATCCTCTGACCGGCCTCAATTTCCAGGGCACCGGCACGCTCACAACGCCTCTGGGCGCCAAGCTGCTGCGGACCAGCGCCATGCCTGCCGGAACTCTGGTGGGACTGGATAAAAATTATGCACTGGAGCAGATCTGCGGCAGCGAGATCACCGTGGAATACGACAAGCTGATCGACCGTCAACTGGAGCGTGCTGCCATTACCTCCATCTCCGGCTTTGCCAAGCTCTTCCCCGAGGCGGCCAAGATTTTGAAGGTCTAAGCAAGATGCAAGAGAGCATTTTGACCATGGCGCAGGCAATCTGCGGGGCTCGGGAGGAGACGCGCACGCTGCTGGGGACGCTGTGCACGGCGGCACAGGCTCTATGGCAGGGCCGACTGAAAGAGGGCGTGACACCCGAGACATGCCCAGCGGCGTTTTCCTGCGCGGCGGCATTTACTGCGGCGGCTGATCTCACGGCGGCGGAGGACGGCGGAGAGCCCGTCTCCTTCAGCGCGGGAGAGCTTTCTATCAAAACCCGGACGGCTGGGGAGGCCGCCGTCCGGGCAAGGGAGCTGCGCGCTGCGGCAGAGCGGCTGATGGAGCCTTACGCCGTGGCACGGGATTTTGCGTTTCGCGGGGTGCGGGGATGATGGAGGATTACATTCGCATGCTTTTGGAGCGCTACGGAGAGACGGTGACCTTGCAGACGGCAGCCGGACTGCGCCCGGCACGGGCCTTTTTACAGCCTCTGGCGCAACAGGGGGAGGCGGAGCCTTTCTCCATGACGGCGCTGGGCAGTGTGGATGACCGACTTTGGCGGTATTTGGGGCAGGAGAGCTTACAAAGCGGTGACAGCGTGCAATGGCAGGGCATGAACTTTAGCGTGCGGAGCAGCGAGCCGGTCTATGTGCAAGGGCGGCTGACGCACTGGTGGGCGATGCTGGAGCGAGCGAGAAAGGCGGCGGAATGAAAGAACTGACGACGGTACAAAACACAGTCATTTCTGCGCTGCAAGCGGCCGGAATGACGGCGCTGGGGGCGTTTCCAACCGGGAGGGCCAAGGCATATCCCGGAGCTGTGGCGTCGGTGAGCATTGAAACGGCAGAGGGCGGAGCCCTTGGCTTTTGCAACTATCTGGGCGAGATCTACGATCCCCAGCGGGGGACTGTCCGCGAGGTCTATGGCAAGCAGTTGGAGGCTGTCATTCAAACGGAGATCCGAGGCGGGGATGCAGCCGTGTGCGAGCGAGGCTGCGAGACGGCCTCTGAGGTGCTGCTGGGCGGTCTGCCTGCCGGAATTCGGGCAGGAGAGCTGAGCTGGGAAGGGCTCTCGTGGGAAAAAGAGACGGGAATGTTTCTGCGCCGGGGGAAGCTTCGGTGCCGGGCAATATTTGTCGCCCAAAATCAGGAGGACGGCGAGACATTTCTGGACTTTCAATTGAAAGGGGTTTTGAATCGGTGAGCGAACAGGTACATGAGCGGCCGGGAGTTTATTCGGTCTATGACGCATCGGCAGTGGTGTCTGCCGGACAGGCACCCAAGACGATTGGCGTGGCTGCCAAGGCGCTGCGCGGAACAGAGGGGGAGGCGGTAACGCTGACCGGCTATGCCGCCGGCGTAGCGGCATTTGGCGAGGACACCACGCCCGGGATGAGCGCGATTTTAAAGCTGCTGTTTGCCAACGGCGCGTCCACCGTGACGGCGGTACGAGTGGCGCAAACCGGCGCTTTGACGGATTATCAGGCGGCCTTTGAGACGTTGGGACGTCAGGAGGTCCAGATTCTGGTGTGCGACAGCGCCGATCAGGCGGTGCAGCAGGCTTTGCGCGCCGCGGTGGAGACGGCTTCCGCCTGCCGCCGGGAACGGATTGCCGTGGTAGGCGGAAGCGGCGAGGACGCCGCAAAGCTGGTGACACGCGCCGCAGCCCTGAACAGCGAGCGAATGGTTTTGGTGGGACCGGACGCGCTGGATGCACAGGGGGCGACCCTTTCGGGCGTTTTTGCCGCGGCTGCTCTGGCGGGTGTGATCGCCTCCGGACGGGACCCGGCAATCCCCCTGAACGGTGCGGAGATCAAGGGACTTGGCGGACTGAGCGAGGCTTACAGTGACAACGACATCGATCTTTTGGTGCGGGGCGGCGTGACGCCTCTGGAAAATGCCGCAGGCAGCATTTCACCGGTACGCGGCATTACCACACGAACGACCACCGGCGATTCCGCAGACGCCACATGGCGGGAGCTGACCACGATTTTGATCGTGGATGACATCATTCCAGCAGTGCGGAGCGCTTTGCGCGGAAAATTTGCCCGGACAAAGAACACCGCCCGCAACCGGGGCGCCATCCGCTCGCAGGTCATTGTGGAGCTGGAAAAGAAGGTGGCGGCGGAGATCATAGATAGCTATGGCGAGGTCACGGCTACGGCATCCCCCGACGATCCCACCGTATGTCTGGTGGAATTCAGCTTTGCTGTGGCGCACGGCCTCAACCAGATCTATTTGACGGTGCATATCACGGTTTAAAAAATCGCCATACAAGGAAATGACCCTGCCTGAGACGCAGGGAGTAGAGAGGGAAAGGATGAGACGATGGATGTAAAGGGATTCCCCACCAGTTCGGATATTTATCTGGAGCTGGACGGACGCAAGGTGGCGGTGGTACAGAGCTATACCGCCAAGGCCGCAAAATCCTCCAAGAGCGTGGAGGCCTTTGGCGAGAGCGAGCCGGTGGCGACCATTGCGGGACAGAAAAAGTACACGCTGGAGCTCACTCGCCTGTATGCCACGGACGACGCGGTGAGCGACGGCATCAATTTCTATGATCTGAGCGACTTTTCGCTGGTCATCTGCAAGCCGGATCGTAAAATTATTTACAGCGGCTGTGAGTGGAGCAATATTCAGGAGGATGGCCAGCTCAACGCCATGGTGGCGGAAAAGATCATTGTGGTGGCGGCTAAGCGGATCGAGACAGCGGCGTGAGCGTTCCGGAGATCGAATCGCTGCGGCCGTTGAAGGCCCTGCGCCTTTTGACCATTTGGCAGGAGCTGGGAAAGACCGCGGAAACGGAGCTGGAGAGGTGTTTGCTTTGCAACGCGCAGGTGCTTTCGGAGAGCTGTTATCTGGGAAAGGAGCTCGTGTTTCCCGATAGAAACGCTGTTTTATCAGCACTCACAACGCGGGAGATGGAGGCGCTGCTGTGCCGTTTGGCTGACGCGGCGCCGGGGGCTTCGCCGCCTGAACAGGAAAATCCGCAGTTTGACCGGACGCGCTTTGACGCGCTGCGAGGGGGGTAAGGAATGGACTTTATTCAACAAGAGCTGCTGCGACAACGGGAGCTGTGGCGGACGCTGCTGCTGGGAGGCCGCGAAGAGATTCGGGAGACGGAGCGGGAGACGCAGACGCTGTTCGGGGAGGAGGGGGAGTCCCCCTCCCTCCCGGCGGCGCTTTCCGAGGCGGTGCTCCGCGCGCGGGACGGACAGGCGGAAAGCGCCGGGGAGCTGGAGCGCATCCAAGAGCTGGCCCGGATGAGCGCGGAGGCAAAAAAGACGGCGGCGAGACGCGATTTTGCGATAGCGGGCAGCGCGGCAGCGCCTTGGAAGAGCGATCTCGACTGGCCTGATTTTTTGAGACGCACCAGTGCTCATTTTGCAAAAGGGCAAAAAGCGCAATTGACAAAGGGCATGCAGGCAAACGACGCTCTGCCAGAGGGCGGAGCGGGTTCACCGGCCTCTTTGCAGGATGCGGTCAACAGCACGCGCCTCGCTGCGGCGGAGGTATGGCCCGGTGAGGCGGCTGTGATGGACCCCAAGGCGCTCTCTCGGGCATTTGAGCGGGATGCGCGCCGATACGACGGCGGGTTTTCGCTGTATTGAGAGGAGGGACAACGGATGCGGCTGACGCCCATGCGTTTTAAAAACTATACATGGCCCTACAATCCGGAGACGTACGCGGTGGAATTTGAGCGCCGTGTAGCAGCCCACAAAGCGCCCTTCGGACGCTATGTGTTGCAGGATCTGGGCGTGACGGCGCGGGTTTTGCGAGGAGAGGGGACCTTTGTCGGAGAGGGGGCCTATGACGCGTTTACACGGCTTGCAGCCGTGTTTGAAGAGCCGGGACCGGGACTTCTGGTGCACCCCGTCTGGCCCGCATCACGGGCCTATTTCGTGTCCTTACAGGTCACGGAGACGCCGCTGCCGGACTATGTGCGATATCGCTTTGAGTTTTGGGAGGCGGGCGGTGCGGAAAACGAGGGCATGAGCGCGAGCGCTGTCCACACCGGGGGAGAGGCTCCTACCAAAGTGAGTGCGGAAAGCACAACTTACATTGTGAAGAAAGGAGACACCCTGTGGGGGATTGCCCGACGCTGCGGCGTGACGCTGGCCGCCTTGCTGACGGCTAATCCGGGCATCAAGAATCCCAATCTCATCTATCCCGGAGACAGGGTGAAGATCCCATGACAGGACAGATCATCACCAGCACCCATCAAACCCACAATCTGCCTCCGCTTTTGGAATGGAATGTGATTCACACAGGGGGCGTGCCCTGCGACAGCTATGCTGTCACGTTTGCCTATCAGCCCTCCATGGCGTTTCCGCTTCGGCTGGCGGCGGGCTTTTTGGCCATGGAGGGCGGAGAGGTCATGCTGCGGGGCATTGTGGACGAGTACACGGTGGATCTGACGGCGCAGGGCCTGACGGCTACCGTGCGGGGACGGGGATATGCGGCGCGGCTGCTGGATAACGAGTCCCGGCCTATGACGTATCAGGCAGCCACACTGGCGGACATCTTATGTAACCATGTGACGCCCTACGGCATTTTTGCCGCAAAGGTAGCTCCAGTGCGCGCCACCTCTGTTTACACAGTCGCGGCGGGAGAGAGCCAATGGAGGGCATTGGAGAATTTTTGCCGGACGTATGGGGGATTTACGCCCCACTTTGGCAGGGATGGGCGGCTTTACGCCGCACCGGAGCAATCCGGAAAGCTCTTGACGATCGGGCCGTCCGCCCCGGTTTTAGCCTGCACGCTGCGGGAAAATCACTATGGCGTGCTGACGGAGGCCCTTGTGATCGACAAGACCCGAAACGCCTCGTATGCAGTCAAAAACCCCAAAATGCTGGAAAAAGGCGGACAGTGCCGCCGCGTGCTCTACACCCCGGGGCAGAGCACGTGGGACGCCATGCGCTATACCGGCGCTTATCAGATCCAGCGATCTGCGGAGGAGGAGACAACGGTGAGCGTGACGCTGCCGGGAAGTTTTCTGGCGTTTCCCGGCGACCGCGTGCGTTTGGAAAACCCCCAAATGGGACTTTCGGGAACCTATCGGGTGGCGGAAGCGGAAAATAGCTGCACGAGCGAACGGGGGACGGTTGTAACGTTTACGCTACGGGAGGAATGACGATCATGTGGTTATCAAAACAGATGAAAAAGATGCCCGCAACCGCTGATGCGGATCTGGGCGTGACGACCATTACAGGCGACAACGTCGGCGTGGTGACACGGGGAGAGGTTCGCAATCTCCCCGTGTATGGGCCGGGAGGATATGTGTGGCTCCCTGAAAACGGAGCGGCAGTGCTGGTCATCAAGGGAGGACCCGGCGGGCAGGAGCAATGTGTGGCGGGAATGCGACAGCTTGAAGCACCGTCTGGAATGAAACCGGGTGAGGTGTATCTGTCCGCTCCCGGCGGCAGCGCAGTTTATCTCAAACGGGACGGCACGCTGGAGCTGCGGGGAACGGTGAAAATTCAAGGAGGACTGGTTGTCAACGGACAGCCCTATCGCCCCTGCACCTGCGGAGAGGAGATCAAATGACATGGCGGAACTGAGCATACAAAATGGCGATTACGTGCCCGACGGAGCGGGCGGACTGCGCCGTGCGGAGGGAGCGGAGGCGCTTTTACAGCGGGTTGCCTTTCGGCTCCGGGCACACCGGGGGCAATTTCCATTTCAGGAGACGCTGGGCAGCGACCTGTGGAAGCTTGGACGTATGTCGGCGGCAGTGCGGGAGAGCGCCGCGGAGCAAATGGTGGCGGAAGCTCTGGCAAATGAGAAGGATCTGCTGGTCGACCATGTGACGATGCAGACGGACGCGGAAGGCGTCTCTTCGCTGACGGCGGCGCTGGACTACAAGGGCGAGCGATTATCGCTGACGATGAAGATCCAATGAGGGAGGAGCGCAATGAGAGAACTTGAGACTATTTATCAGGAGCTGCTGACAGCCTTTGCCCAGCGCGCCGGATTTGTACCCGAGGAGGGGTGCGACCTTTCCGTGCGGCTATACGCATCGGCGGCCCAGTTGCAGGCACTTGAAATTCAGGCGGACTGGGTGCTGGACCAAAGCTTTCCGCAAACGGCGCAGGGCATCTATCTGGATCGCCATGCGGCAATGCGGGGCATTTCCAGAATAGCGGCCGTCCCTGCGTCCGGGACGCTGCGATTTTTCGTGGAGACTGCGTCTGCGGTGGATCTGAAAATTCCTGCGGGAACCATATGCATGAATGCAAAAGAGACACGATTTCAAACTACGGCAGAGGGCACGTTACCGGCAGGAGAGCTTTTTGTGGATGTTCCGGCAAGTGCGGTGGAGGCGGGAAAAAGCTCCAACGCGCCGGCGGGAAGCGTCACAATTTTGACGGCGTGCCCGGTGGGAATTACCCGCTGCGCCAACCCCAAGGCGTTTGTCGGCGGCAGCGATGCTGAGGACGATGCTGCACTTCGGATGCGCGTGCTGGAGAGCTATCGGCGTCTGCCAAACGGGGCTAATGCCGCGTGGTATGAGCGCACGGCGATGAATCATGCGTCCGTGGCGGCGGCTCGGGCAGTGGGACGAGCCAGAGGCATTGGGACGGTGGATGTGTATGTGACCACCGATGCGGGTATCCCGTCTGCGGAGCTGGTGCGTGCGGTGGGGCAGGATTTGCAGGAAAAGCGGGAGATCGCGGTGGATGTGAAGGCATTGGCGCCGACAGCATCGGCTGTCAACCTCTCCGTGTCTGTGCTGCCGCGGACGGGGACGAGCTTTGCGGCGGTCCGCGAGGCGGTGGAGCATGTCATCACTTCCTTTTTTAACGGACGACTGCTGGGAAAGCCGATCCGTCTGGCGGAGCTTGGAAACCTGATTTACAGCGTGGATGGCGTGGACAACTATCAGATCCTGACACCCAAGACAGATCTGGCGGCTGACGACAAAATTTTGCCGGTGCTGGGGACGCTGGAAGTGACGGAGATGGGAGCGTAAAAAAACATGGAAAACTATGCACAGTTCCTGCGAGAGCTGCTGGCGCCGCTTGGGGTTTATGACCTGACGGAAACTTCCGTAAGCGGTGCGGCGATCTGCGCGCTGGGACAGGGATTGGACGCTGTGGCAGAGCGATTGAAAACAGTGGAGCGAGAGAGCTTGACAGCCACGGCGGAGGGGGAAGGTCTCCTTCGCAGAGAGGCACTTTTCGCCGGACGCAGCACCGCTACAACGCCGGAAAACCGACGCGACGCACTGGCGGCTTTGCTGCAAATCGATGGCGACAGTCTCACTCCTGCACAGATCAACCACACGCTCCGCGGATGCGGAATCCGAGCAAAGGCACAGGCGCTGGACACCGGACATCTGCGGGTGACGTTTCCGGATGTGGGCGGGGAACCACCGGAATTTTCCCGGGTCCGGGACACCATTTTGGGGATTTTGCCCTGCCACTTGGACGTGGAATTTTATTTCCGGTTTCTGACTTGGGCCGAGTGCGAGCAGGCGGGTATGACGTGGGCTTCGATAGAGGCGGCGGGACACACGTGGAAGAGCTTTGAGCTGGCCGTTCCGGAGGAGGTATGACCATGGCAGAGCAGGAGCTGTGCGTTCGCCTTGCAGGGCTGGAGGAAAAGGTGGCGGCGGGACTGCGCCGGATCGGGCAACTGGAGCAAAGTCAGGCGGCGCTGAATCGACTGGCCACAGCGGTAGAGGTGCTGGCGACCAAGCAGGAGAGCATGGGTCGCAGCATGGAGCGCCTGAACGGGAAACTGGACGATCTGGAGAGACGACCCGCCCGTCGGTGGGAAACGCTCACAGACAGGATCTTGCTGGTGTTAGCGGGCGCGTTTGTGAGCTTCCTTTTGGCAGGAGGCGGCACTTGAAAAGGCGAACGACCTCCCGGCTGCTGGCGCTGGGAATCTTGCTGATCGATATGGGGGCCACCGGAGCGGTGCTGCTTTTTTGCGCCATGGCGATCCGCCGAAATTTTGCCGGCTCGCTGCCGTATCTTTCAACGCTGATCGCCGCGCTGCAAGCGGCGACCGCAGTTGTGTTGACGGCGTATTTTCAAAAGAGCAGGGCGGAGAATACCCGCGGCGGTATTGTATACGACGCGGCGCTGGGCCAGCAGGACATAGATGCATGAGGAGGAGAGACCATGAAATCAACCATTGAAAAGCGAGCGGGGAATTTGCTGTCGGTCAAAAGTTTGGTGACGCTGACGCTGACCGCCGTGTTTGCTTTTTTGGCAGTAAAGGGCCAAATCGGACAGGACTTCATGACGGTTTACGCCGTGGTGATCGCATTTTACTTTGGCACGCAGAGCCAAAAGGTGCAGGAGGCCGTGGAGAGAGCGTCGGTGGATGATGGCAACGGCTGAGGAGCTGCTGGCGCTGGCACGCCGTGAGATCGGCACCAGAGAGCGCCCGTTTGGCAGCAATCGGGTTTCCTACAATACTGCCTACTATGGGCGGGAGGTTCAGGGGGCGGGGTATCCCTGGTGCTGTGTGTTTTTATGGTGGCTGTTTCAAAAAGCGGACGCTTCCGCGCTGTTTTACGGCGGCGGAAAGACGGCGTCCTGCGGAACGCTTGCAGACTACGCTAAACGAGAGGGCCTTTGGATTGGCGGCAAATATCGGGCGGGAGATCTGGCGTTTTTCCATTTTGGAGGCAGAACCATTCGACACATCGGCATTGTGGAGAGGGTAACGGGGGCAGGGGAGCTGGTGACCATTGAAGGAAACACCGGCGTTGGAAACGACGCCAACGGCGGGCAGGTTCAACGCCGTGTCCGCCGATTGGCGGACACGGCCGGCGGCTATCGCCCTAACTATGAGGAGGCGACCATGACACAGCAGGAATTTAACGAGCGGATGGAAAGTTGGCTGACCCAGCGCGCCGGACAGGAGGCCTCTGCATTTTCCGCAGAAGCCAGAGCGTGGGCGGAGAGTTGCGGACTGATTCGAGGCGACGAACAGGGGCACACGCTGCAGGGAGAGCGTCCGGCCGTCGGGG
>CAZKMN010000016.1:0-889 GCA_964553905.1 uncultured Oscillibacter sp. | reverse complement strand
TGCACCCGGGAACAGCTGATGACGTTTCTCTACCGACTCAGCGGAAAAAAAGAGTAAAAAAAGGACGAAGTGCTTCTCAAAAGTGGGCACTTCGTCCTTTTTTGTTAAAAAATGTAAATGAAAAAATAGTGGAACAGGTTGTAAATTTTTGCATGTCATCTTACAAATTTAAACAATTTCCATAAAAATGAAACGCGGGATTTGACGATTTTGTGAAAGATATAGAGGGGCAATTCAAAAAAGTAATCGTTTTACATAAAAATTTGTGTAACTTTTGACAAAACAAAAAACAGACGCGTTTTTTGTCAAATATGCCCATTGTTAAGGAACTGTAAAAGGCCTAACATACGAGTGCCACTATTTAACGATGTTAATGTGTGTATGTGGCAAAAAAGGAGGATTTTATGATTACATTTTTCATCTCGCTGGCGATCCTCATTGTAGGATATCTGCTTTACGGCGCGGTGGTGGAAAAGGTGTTCCACCCCGATGACCGTGAAACACCCGCCGTGGCGCATCCCGATGGCGTGGACTATAGCCCCATGCCGCTGTGGAAGACATTCCTTATTCAGCTTTTGAACATCGCGGGCCTCGGCCCCATCTTCGGCGCGCTGTCCGGCGCACTGTGGGGACCGGTGGTGTATCTTTGGATTGTGTTCGGCACGATTTTCGCCGGCGCTGTCCACGATTTCCTCTCCGGCATGTTGTCCGAGCGGCACGACGGCGCCTCCATCTCTGAGATCGTCGGCATCTATCTGGGCAATGGCATGAAGCAGGTGATGCGGGTATTCTCCGTGGTGCTGCTGGTGATGGTGGGAACCGTGTTTATGGTGGGTCCTGCCGGTCTGCTGGCATTGCTGACCCCGGATTCCCTGAACGCCAAGTTCTG
>CAZKMN010000015.1:0-16542 GCA_964553905.1 uncultured Oscillibacter sp. | reverse complement strand
GAACTGCTATACGACAAATTTGAGGGCAAAACCCCCCTGTTTTTGGGGGTTTTAAAGGGATCCTTTGTGTTTATGGCCGATCTGGTCCGCGCCTGCCCGGTGCGGAGCGATGTGGAATTTATCGCGGTGAGCTCCTATCAAAACGCCACGGTATCTTCCGGTCGGGTCCAGATCACCCGGGATCTCCAGCAGGATATCACCGATCGCCACGTCATCATTGTGGAGGACATTTTGGACTCCGGTAACACGCTGGCTTTCCTGAAAGACTATTTTCTCGCCAAGGGCGCAGCCTCCATTACGATCGTGACGCTGCTGGATAAGCCCTCCCGCCGCACCAAGGCCATCACTGCGGATCTCACCGGATTCACCGTGCCGGATGAGTTTGTGGTGGGATACGGTCTGGATTATTCCCAGCAATACCGGAACATCCCCTATATCGGCGTATTGAAGCCCGAGGTCTATTCCAATCACTGACCTTTCGGTGACTAAAGGAGGAATTTTGTGACCAAGCAAACAAAGACGTCCAGCCTCAGCTTTTTGTTCCTGCTGCTGGTCATCACGCTTTGCCTGAGCTGGCTTTGGCAGACCGACGCTCGCAGCGAGCAGGTGAACTACGCCCAAGTCCGTCAGCTTTTTCAGCAGGAAAAAGTAGAGAGCTTTACCATCAACGGTCAAAATGTCCTGACCATGACCCTGCGGGACGCGGACAAGGACAGCTCCGTGGTGCGCTATAAGCTCCAGAGCTTCCAGCTTTTTTACGAGGATCTGGGTTCTCTGGTGCAAGAGCAGTCTGCCAAGGGCATTCTCAAAACCTATGACTATCCCCCTCCCCCCACCACCAACTGGCTGGAGATTTTGCTGCCGTGGGTTTTGACCGCCGTAGTTTTGGGGCTCATGTGGTATTTTCTCATGGCCCGGGCGCAGGGCGGCATGGGCGGCGACCGGATGGCCCGCTTCAGCTCAGCGCGCACCCGCACGCTCACCGACAAGGATCACAAGGTCACCTTTGCGGACGTGGCCGGTGCGGACGAGGAAAAGGAAGAGCTTCAGGAGATCGTGGAATTTTTAAAGGGCCCTCAGAAGTTTTTGGCTCTGGGCGCCCGCATTCCCAAGGGCGTGCTGCTGGTGGGGCCTCCGGGCACCGGCAAAACGCTGCTGGCAAAGGCCGTGGCGGGAGAGGCCGGCGTGGGCTTTCTCTCCATCTCCGGCTCGGATTTTGTGGAGCTCTATGTGGGCGTTGGTGCAAGCCGGGTCCGGGACCTTTTTGAGCAGGCGAAAAAAGCATCGCCCGCCATCATTTTTATTGACGAAATTGACGCCGTGGGCCGTCAGCGGGGCACCGGGCTCGGCGGCGGACACGACGAACGGGAGCAGACGCTCAACCAGCTTCTGGTGGAAATGGACGGCTTTGCCTCCAACGAGGGCGTTGTGGTTTTAGCCGCCACCAACCGGGCGGACGTGCTGGACCCCGCCTTGCTCCGTCCCGGTCGGTTCGACCGGCAGATCTATGTGGGACTGCCGGACATTCGGGGCCGGGAGGCCATCTTGCAGGTCCACGCCCGCAACAAACCGCTTTCGGAGGATGTGGATCTCAAGCGTCTGGCGCAGGGCACGCCCGGATTCACCGGGGCGGATCTGGAAAATCTCATCAACGAGGGCGCGCTGCTGGCTGCCCGCAAGGACCACGCCTTCATCGACATGGAGGATTTGAAGGCCGCAGAGCTCAAGGTCATCGCAGGGCCCGAAAAAAAGAGCCGCGTGATTCCCCCTCATGAGCGCCGCCTCACCGCCTACCACGAATCCGGACACGCCGTGGTTATGCACGCCCTGCCGGATCACGATCCGGTCAGTCAAATTTCCATCGTCCCCCGCGGACAGGCGGGCGGCATGACGATCTCTCTGCCGGAGGAGGACCGCTCCTACCTTTCCAAGCGCTACATGGAAGATCAGATCGTGGCGCTTTTGGGCGGGCGGGCCGCGGAAAAACTGTGTCTGGGCGACATCTCCACCGGCGCCAGCAACGACATTCAGCGCGCCAGCCAGATCGCCCGCAAAATGGTGGCTTCTTACGGCATGAGCGACAAAATCGGCACCGTGTCCTTTGAATCCGGTCATGACGAGGTATTTATCGGTCGGACCATGACTCAGGGCCGCAGCTATTCCGAAGCGGTGGCCGCCCAGATCGACGAGGAGGTCCAGCGCGTCGTGGCAGCCGCCTATGCCCGCTGCGAGAAGATTTTGCAGGAAAACCGCGCCGCATTGGAAACCGTAGCGGCCTATCTTCTGGAGCACGAGACCATGGAGCGGGATGCGTTTCTCGCGGTCTTTGCCCCGCCGGAGCCGCCCACGGACGCCTGAGGGCACTTTTGCGTCCCCAACCGTTTTCCCAAGGCAATCCCCCTTTGCAAACCGCGACGGGTTTCGTGTTTTCTCTCTCATTTGAAAAGGAACAGACTTCGGTCTGTTCCTTTTTTTGTCTGAACTTCAAAAAACACGCATGAAAACGCAAAATTCAGAAACCCTAACCCCGAACGACTGCAAAAAAAGGAGTGAACTGTTTTGGAAACGGGAATTCATAATACCTCCGAAATTGGCCGGCTCAAGCAGGTCCTGCTCCACCGCCCCGGCGGCGAGCTGGAAAATCTGATGCCGGAATATCTGGAGCGCCTGCTCTTTGACGACATCCCCTATCTCAAGGAAGCGCAAAAGGAGCACGACGCCTTCGCCGACTGTCTGCGAAATCAGGGCGTGGAGGTGGTCTACCTCACCGATCTGGTGGCTCAGTCCCTCACCGATGACGCGGTTCGGCAGGATCTGCTGCGCCAGTTTTTGGACGAATCCGACATTCGGGACCCCCGCATGCGGGAAAGTCTGGAGGATTTTTTGGGCTCTTTACCCGATCAGGCGATGATCGCCGCCATGATGGCGGGCGTACGCAAAAGCCAGCTTCATACCGCCAGCACCAAACTGGGCGACTATCTCTCCGCCGCGGAGGACGCCTATCCCTTTGCCGTGGACCCCATGCCGAACCTCTATTTTACCCGGGACCCCTTTGCCACCATCGGCACCGGCGTCTCCCTGCACAAAATGCACACCGCCACCCGCAATCGAGAAACGCTCTTTGGCAAATTCATTTTTGAGCACCATCCCAAGTATAAAAACGCTCCCCGCTGGTACGACCGGGGCGAGACGTCCTCGCTGGAGGGCGGCGACATTCTCATCCTCTCCCCGCAGGTTCTGGGCGTGGGTATTTCTCAGCGCACGCAGGAGGATTCCATCGATCAGTTGGCTGAGACGATTCTCACGGAGAGCAAGACCTTCCGAAAGCTTCTGGCGTTCAACATCCCCAAAAGCCGTTCCTTCATGCATCTGGACACGGTGTTCACCATGGTGGATCGGGACAAATTTACCGTTCATCCCAACATTCTTCAGCAAATTACCGTATTTGTCATGGAGCTGGATGAAAACCGCAAAATGACCATCCGTCAGGAGGACGGTCGTCTGGAGGACATTTTAAAGGAGCATTTGGAGCTGGATCACGTGACCTTGATCCCCTGCGGCGAGGGCAGCGAGATCGACGCCGCCCGGGAACAGTGGAGCGACGGCAGCAACACGCTGGCGATTGCCCCCGGCGAGGTGGTCGTCTATTCCCGCAACTACGTGACCAACCGCTCGCTGGAGGAAGCCGGCATCCGCATCCACACCATCCCCAGCGCGGAGCTCAGCCGAGGCCGCGGCGGCCCCCGCTGCATGTCCATGCCCCTGTGGCGAGAGGACCCGGAGCGGTAAAGGCAACCTCTCTGCCTGTCTCCCGCCGCAAAGCGGGAGACAGGCAGGGGCGCCGACACTTTTATTTGAAGGAGAATTGACAATGGCTGTAAATTTGAAGGGTCGGAGCTTTCTGACCTTAGAGGACTTTACCCCTGCGGAAATCCGTTATTTGCTGGATCTTGGACACAATCTCAAGGCCAAACGCCGCAGCGGTGTGGATCAGCCCACGTTAAAGGGCAAGCACATCGTGCTGCTGTTTGAAAAGACCTCCACACGCACCCGCTGTTCCTTTGAGGTCGCCGCCACGCAGGAGGGCGCCCATGTGACCTATCTGGACGCGGCAAGCTCCCAGATGGGAAAGAAAGAGTCTCTGGAGGACTCCGCCAAGGTTCTGGGCCGGTTTTTTGACGGCATCGAGTACCGGGGCTACGCCCAAAGCGCCGTGGAAGAGCTGGCAAAATACTCCGGCGTGCCCGTGTGGAACGGTCTGACCGACGCGGACCACCCCACCCAGATTCTCGCGGACATGATGACCATTGAGGAGCACTGCCAAAAGCCGCTGAACAAGGTGAAGGTGGTCTTTCCCGGCGACGTTCGCAACAACATGTGCTATGCGTGGATGATTGGCGCAGCCAAAATGGGCATGCATTTTGTGGGCCTTGGCCCCGAGGAGCTGGCCCGGGAGATGGATCAGGCGCTGTTGCAGCGGGTATTTGCCACGGCCCGTGCAAACGGCGGTCTGATCGAGATCACGGACGACCGCAGCTGTCTCAAGGATGCGGACGTGATCTATGGCGACATCTGGGCCTCCATGGGTGAAGAAGCTCTGATTCCCAAGCGGGCAGAGCTGCTCTCCCCCTATCGCGTGACGGAAAAGACATTGGAGGCCACCGGAAATCCGGACGTGCTGTATCTGCATTGTCTGCCCTCTTTCCACGATTTTGAAACCAAGCTGGCCAAAGAGTGGCAGGAAAAGGGCGTGGACATCCGGGAAGTCACGGACGAGGTCTTTCGCGGGCGGCACAGCGTCGTCTTTGACGAGGCGGAAAATCGAATGCATTCCATCAAGGCTGTTCTCGTGGCCACCATCGGAAGCTAAAAGGAGGCCCTTTTTTGGAAACTCCAAAATTTCGGATGCCCACCGCCTACACGATTTTGTTTCTGCTTATCATTCTGGTGGCTGTTTCCACCTGGTTTATTCCGGCGGGCTCTTATGACTATGTGGACGGCGTTCCCGTGGCGGGCACCTACCACGCCGTGGACCCCAACCCGCAAGGGGTCGGCGATGTGCTCAAGGCGGCGTTTTCCGGCTTTTACGATGCGGTGGACGTGTGCGTCTTTATTTTGATGGTCGGCGGCTTTCTGGGCGTCGTCATGAAAACAGGCGCGGTGGATGCAGGCGTCAGCCATGTGATCGCCCGGCTGGGCGGACGGGAAAAATGGCTGATTCCCATTTTGATGCTGTTTTTCGGGCTGGGCGGCACCACCTACGGCATGTGGGAGGAGACGATGGCGTTTTTCCCCCTGCTGATCCCGGTCTTTCTGGCCGCCGGCTATGACGCGGTGGTCGGCATTTCCGTCATTTTACTGGGTGCAGGAGCCGGCGTGATCTGTTCCACCGTGAACCCCTTTGCCACCGGCATTGCCGCCGGGTTTGCTGGCGTCTCGCTGGGCGAGGGCATTGTTTTGCGGATTTTACAGTGGATTCTTTTTGAGAGCGCCGCCATCTGGTTTGTCATGCGCTACGCCGCACGGGTCAAGCACGACCCCACCCGCAGCGTTGTGGGCGTTGGTGCCGGCGCTCTGCATGTCAGCGGCGGAGAAGCTCTCCCCCTGACCCGAAAGCGGAAGGTGATTTTGACCCTGTTCGGTCTGGTGTTTCTCACCATGATCTATGGCGTGATCCCCTTTGACGAAATGGGTCTGCCACTGCCCACGCTGGGCTGGTGGTTTCCGGAGCTCTCCGCCCTGTTTTTGGTGGGCGGCATCCTCATCGGGCTTTTTGACCGGCTCCATGAGGCCGAAATCGCGGAGACGTTCGTGGCGGGCTGCTCCGATCTTTTGGGCGTGGCTTTCATCATCGGAATCAGCCGCGGCATCACCGTTTTAATGAACGACGGCAGCATCACGGACACCGTTTTGCACTGGGGCGAGACGGCTTTGGCCGGGGCCGGACCCATCAGCTTCGTGCTGCTGGTTTACCTGATCTATCTGCCGCTATCCATCCTGATCCCCTCGTCGTCCGGTCTTGCCACACTGTCGGTCCCCATTGTGGCTCCGCTGGGAAAATTCGCCGGGGTGGGTGGCGATCTGGTGGTCACGGCGTTTCAGTCCGCCTCCGGACTGGTGAACCTCATCACCCCCACCGCGGCGGTGGTCATGGGCGCTTTGGCGCTGGGCCACGTGCCCTACGACAAATGGGTCAAATACGCGTGGAAACTTGTCTTGATTTTCGCCCTGCTGACGCTGGTATTTTTGATGGTGGGCGTCTGGCTTGGATAAAAAAACCGCTCCGGGAACCATCCCGGAGCGGTTTTTTGCTCGTTTCAGTATCCGATAATAAGGCCCTTTTCCATGGCGTAAAAGCTGGTCAGGCCCCGGCAGGAGAGAAGCTCCACGCTCTTGACCGGCAGGTCCTCCAGAATCTGCTGCTTGAGTTTCAGCGCGCCAGTGAGGTTTTCGCAGTGGGAAATAACGACCTCCGCGCCGGTGCAGTCCTTGCTCTCACGCATCTGCGTGCAGATGGCCCGGTACGTCTTCGCCTCGCCTCGGGCCTTATCCACCACCTGAATACAGCCCTGCGTAGTGGCGATTGCCACCACATGAATGCCCAGCGAGTGGAGCAGAGTGCCCACCAGCGGGCGCATTCTGCCATTTTTAATGAGATTATCAAAGTTTTCCAGCGTAAAGCACGTCCGCAGCGCCGCCTGATACAGCCGGAGCTGGTTGCAAATGCTCTCGAAATCGCCCGTTTCGTCCGCCTCTATCAGCTCTTTGGCGCGGCGGATCAGCAGCACCATGGCTCCGGCGGTGGCCTTGGAATCGATCACGCAGATCTTTTTTTCCGGATGCTCCTCCAAAACCATGTCCCGCCCCATGGCGGCGGCATTATACGTGCCGGAGAGGTTGGCGGAAATCGTGAAGCAGACCGTGCAGTCCGCAGACTCAAATGCCTTGGCAAACGCCCCGGGAGAGGGGCAGGCCGTGGACGAGGCGGACTTTTCCCCCGCCATGGCATCCAGCAAATCGGGGGTGGACAACTCGTCGTTATCGATAAATTCCCGCTCTCCGACCTGAATGCGAAGCGGCACCGTCTCAAATAAAACCCGGTCACTCTTAAAGTCGGACAGCCGCAAATCGCAACTGCTGTCGCTGACAATTTTCCAAGTCATATAAAGCTCCTTGTAATCTAGTTTTGCGTACCATATTTAGTTCATCATAATACGAGCGTCGCAGTTTGTCAATGGAAAAAAAGCACCCCGCGCCAAAAGGGTCGTTTTTTGTAGAAAACGCACCTTTTGGCGCAGAGCAATCTGTCAGCTTTGCAGATCGACGCTGTTCATGTACGAAATGAGATCCAAAATTTTGCTGGTGTATCCCCATTCGTTGTCATACCACGCAATGAGTTTGACGAAGTTATTGTCCAGCATGATTCCGGCTGTCTCATCAAAAATGCAGGTGTGGGCATTCCCTGTGAGGTCGGACGAGACGACCTGATCGGTGGTATAGGAAATAATTCCCTTCATACTGTTACGGGAGGCATTTTCGATGGCCACGCAGACGTCGTGATAGCTGGCAGGCTGGATGAGCCGGGCCGTCAGGTCCACCACGGAGACGTCGTTGGTGGGGACGCGGAAGCTCATGCCGGTCATTTTTCCCTTCAGCTCCGGAATGACCATGCCCACGGCCTTGGCTGCGCCGGTGGTAGAGGGAATGATATTGCCCATCACGCTGCGGCCCGTCCGCCAGTCCCGCCCGGCGCGGGAGTCCACGGCCTTTTGCTTGGCAGTGGCGGAGTGGATGGTGGACATGAGCGCCTGCTCGATGCCGAACGTATCGTTGATGACCTTTGTCATGGGGGCAAGGCAGTTGGTGGTGCAAGAGGCGTTGGACACCACGTTCATGTCCGCCGTATAGGTCTTGTGATTCACGCCCATCACAAAGGTGGGCGTCTCGTCCTTGGCAGGCGCGGAGATGATGACCTTGCGGGCGCCGCCCTGAAAATGGGCGGCAGCTTTTTCCGTGCTGTTGTAAACGCCGGTGGATTCAATGATGTACTCGGCGCCGCAGTCGTCCCAAGGGATCAGGTTGGCGTCGCTCTCGCTATATACCCGAATTTTCTTGCCGTTGATAATCAAATGGCGGTCGTCGTGTTCCACTGTGCCCTGAAACGTCTTGAATACCGTATCGTATTTTACCTGATACACCATGTAGTCCAGATCCGCATTCCGCAGGTTGATGCCGCAGATCTGATACGTGCTGCACCCACGTTCCACCATGATGCGAAGTGCCACACGGCCAATGCGGCCAAAGCCGTTGATGCCCACTTTGATTGCCATTGTTTCATTCCTTCCGATCTTTTGATAAATTACCGCCGTCCCGCGGCGGGTTTCACGAGCCCATTATAGCACGTTTCCGTAAAATTTGCCCATGCATTTACGTAAAATTACGCATGTGTTTTCCTTATTTTCTTGGCTGTTTTGCACAGCGACGTTTTCTTTGTCCCGTGCGGCTTGTTTTTTCTCCTGCCATTTCGAGCTTTTTCGACATTTGCTTACAGAATTCGACAAAGTTCTTGTTTTTGCGCCGGGCTTTTGCTATCCTATTGGTGTTGCAGGCAGGGTTTTCCACGGTTTGGGAGCCCCTCCCCCGCAAATGCTAAACTCAGTGCCGTTCCGGCATTTGAAAGGAGCATTCCATGGAGCCAGATATGCATCAATTGGCCTTCCTGTTTCCCACGATTGCCGCTCAGCTTCGCAGCACGCTTAGCAATCTGCATTTGGCGGCGGCCTTGCTGGCCCCCCCGGCCGAGCGGGAGTTGAACCCCGCGCTGGACGCCAAGGCCGCGCTGCTGGATCAAAGCTACTATCAGCTTTTGCGCTTGGTGCAAAATTTGAATTACACCGCCCTTTTGCAGGAAGAGGAGCCTCTCCCGCTGAAGGATCAGGATCTGGTGAAGCTGATCGACAGTCTTTGCCAGCGGTCCGAATCTCTCTGCCGCCTTTTGGGGTTGGAGCTTCGCTTCGTGTGCGACATGGACCACCACCTCTGCGCCATCAGCGCGCCCGCCGTGGAGTTTTTGATGGATCAGCTTTTGTCCAACGCCCTGAAATTCACGCCGTCTGGCGGCGTTGTGACCGTGGAACTGCGGCGAAGCGGTGAGTGGGTGATGCTGTCCGTCAGCGACACCGGCTGCGGCATGGACGAAGCCCGTCTTGCCACGCTCTTTGACCGCTATCTCCACGGCGAGCTGCTGGACCCCAAGCCCTATGGACTGGGCCTTGGTCTGCCTCTTTGCCGCCGCATTGCGGAGGGTCACGGCGGCAGTCTTGTGGCGGAATCCCGCCTCGGTCGGGGCAGTCGCTTCACCCTCTCTCTGCCGGATCATCTCTCGGTTTCCCCCAGCCTTGCCGATGTGCCCATTGACTACACCGGCGGGTTTAACCCCACGCTGCTGGCTTTGGCGGACGCGCTGCCGCCGGAGGCGTTTCTTCTGCGAAATCAGGATTGAGCGAAAAGGCTGCGAGCGGTTGCTCGCAGCCTTTTTTCACTTCTTCTTTTCTTTTTTGGCATTTGGCGCTATAATATGCTCACTCGCAAGGAGCTCTGTCTCCTCGTAATTCAGGAGGTCTTCCCATGTCTCTTAATCGAATTTGTATGGCCATGAGCGGCGGCGTGGATAGCGCAGCTGCTGCCTTGCTGCTTCATCAGGCAGGATACGATGTCACCGGCGTGACGCTGCAATTGCATCATTATAAAGACCGCCCCGGTCTCTGCGGCTCTGCGGACGATATTGAAACCGCCAAAGCAGTCGCCGCGTCTCTGGGCATTCCCCACACCGTGCTGGATTTTTGCGATCTCTTTCGCTCCGTCGTCATGGACCCCTTTGTGACGGAATATGTACAGGGCAGAACGCCCAACCCCTGCATCAACTGCAACCGGGAAATCAAATTCGGCGCGTTGCTGGACTGGGCGTTGGCGCACGGGGCGGACGGCATTGCCACCGGGCACTACGCCCGCGTGAAGCAGGACCCCGCCACCGGACGGTGGCTGCTGCTCCGGGGCTTGGACCGGCGAAAGGACCAGAGTTATGTGCTCTACCAACTGACGCAAACCCAGCTCTCCCACCTGCTTTTGCCGGTGGGGGACTATGAAAAGCCCGCCATCCGCGCTCTGGCTGCAAAGCAGGGCCTTTCCAACGCGCAAAAGCCAGACAGTCAGGACATCTGCTTTGTGCCGGACGGAGACTATGTCTCCTTTTTGAAGGAATACGGCGGCGTGAAGCCCGTCCCCGGCGATTTTGTGGATCAGGTGGGAAACCGGCTGGGCCGACACCGGGGGCTGGAGTGCTATACCACCGGGCAGCGCAAGGGGCTTGGCGTCAGCGCCGACGCTCCGCTCTACGTGGTGAAAAAGGATCTGTGCTCCGGCAACGTCGTTTTGGGGCCCGACAGCGCGCTCTATACCGACGAGCTGATTGCGAAGGATCTGAACTGGATCTCCGTGCCCGCGCCATCCGAACCGCTTGCCGTGACCGCCAAGACCCGGTACAGCCAAAATGAAGCGGCCGCCACCGTGGAGCCTTTAAAAGGCGGTCGGGTGCGGGTCGTTTTTGCACAGCCCCAACGGGCCGTCACTGCCGGACAGGCCGTCGTCTTTTACGACGGAGAGCTGGTCGTGGGCGGCGGAACGATCGTGCTTTGAGGCTCGCCCTGCATTTTCAGGAGCCCTGAGCGCAAAAGAACGCCGCTTCCGCGGCGTTCTACAAGGGCAATCAACGATCGCTTTTCAACCAGCTATCCTGGAAAATCATGTCGTCTACATCGCCACTGTTTAAATCGCGTTTCATGGTTTTGCCTCCTTTGCAAATTTGGTCCCTGCCAGTATATGCGAATGCGCGGGAGAAATTGCACGGAATCGTGCAACTCTCCCGCATTTTTTTCGCCCACGGGCCAAATCGAAACGCCCACACCCCGATTCGCGCTTTTGCGGGCCCCGTCTCTACGCCAGAGAGACGGGGGCTTTTAACTTTCCTCTTGTAATTTTTTTTACCCCGTGGTATGATACCGCCTGACAGGTGCCATCTCCCTGTCCAAGCGCCAGAGCATGGCGTTCGTTCGGCTTTTGCCGTTCTCTAAACAAAAAAATGGAGGTTTCCCGCTCCTGAGTGCGGGTTCTTTGCCACGCAGACGCGTTTCAAAGGCCTCCGAATCTGATCGGGAGGTCTTTTTTCATGTTCAAATTTTCTTTTACCACGCGACAAATCGCCACCGCCGGAATCATCGCCGCCATTTACGCCGGGCTCACGCTTTTGCTGCCCATTCCCCAATACGGAGGCGTGCAGATTCGGGTGGCAGAGGCCATGACCGTGCTGCCTTTCCTGTTTCCCGAGGCGATCCCCGGTCTGGCAGTCGGTTGCTTTTTGGCAAACCTGCTGGGCTCGCCCTATGTGCTGGACTGGATTTTTGGCACGCTGGCTTCCCTTTTAGCCGCCATCTGGACCTCAAAGCTGAAAAGCCGCTTCTTGGCGGCGCTGCCGCCCGTGGTGTGCAACGCAGGAATCGTGGGCGCGGAGATCGCCTATTTTGCCACGCTGGACGGCGCCGCTTTTTGGCCGGCTTATGCCATGAACGCCTTGACTGTGGGGCTGGGCGAAGCCATTGCCTGTTACGGGCTGGGCACGCTGTTGCTGCGCGCCCTCTCCCGCACCCGGCTGCCCTCCCGGGCCTGAACCTCAAAAAAAGCCGCCCCTGCATCGCTTGATGCAGGGACGGCTTTTTCACTTACTGTTTTTCCTCAAACTCGTCTTTTCCGGCGGAGCACAGAGGGCAAACCCAGTCGGCGGGGACATCGGCCCATTTGGTGCCGGGCGCCACGCCATTTTCGGGATCTCCGGCGGCTTCTTCATACACATAGCCGCATACAGTGCATACATACTGCTTCATAATCGTTCTCCTTTCCGTTCCATTTCATCTGATGATCCTACAAAAACCCGTTTTGGCTTTTGGGAATCCCGTCTCACTTTTTCCGCAGTTTTTCCTTGATCTCGGGGGACAAAATCCGCGCAGCCGCACGCACAGGAAAGGGCGGCAGCGCAAAAAACTTTTTGCGTACCCGCTCAAAGGGCTCCAGCGCATAGGCGGCAAAAAACGCGCTGCGCTGGGCGGGCTGGCGAACCGGAGAAGCCAGCCGTGGATTCCCCGCAATGGCCCGTTCCGGGGGGAACGCCTGCTTTGCAAGGGGAAGCTGGTCGAACAGGTGACTGCCGTGGGCCGTGTTCACCAGCAGCAAATTCACGCCTTTTTCCTGCTGCTCGGGAAGCTCGTCTGGACGCAGACCCCAAAAATCGCCCAGAGTAAAATCGCCCACGCGAGTCATGGAGGTATAGGGGCAATGGTAACAGCTCGGTCGCAAAAACAGCGACCGCCCAAACGCATGTCCAAATTCCGTGCGAAACAGCGGCGCGGAATCCACGCTGCCGTCGTCGTACACCACGGTAAAGTGACTGTTTTGCCAGCCCGTGACCTTATTGCGGAACCGGACTGCCTGAAGACCCTTGCGCTTTTGATGTTCAATGGAGCGGGCCAGCTCCTCCCACACGCCGGGAGACGGGACCCCGTGGCACACCAGATCGCAGGTAGTCAGATTCTCAGGCCGCTCGCCCAGATACCGATAGAGGCCGTCCACCTGACAGGGCGTTCCCGAAAACAGCACCGGTCGGGTTTGCAGCCAGCGCCGGACCTCGCGGTAGCACTCGCCCAGCTCGCTTTGCACATATTTTGCGCCGCGCAACCGCCAAAGATCCTCCTTGCGGAAGCAGGCAATGTGCTGCAAATGCTGCTTTGCGTCAAAAGCCGCGCCAAACACCACGCCGCCGCTTTCCAAAATATACGAAGCCAGCAGCGAAAAAACGCCGCCGGAGGTGGAGTCCTTGCGAATGGCGTCGTCCCGGTTCCACGCGGCAAACACCGCCGGAAACGGTCCCTGCTGCCGACTTTGCAGCGCGGGACAGATCGCCGTGCAATGTCCGCAGTGAACGCACCGTTTCCCGTCGACCACTGGGTAGAGGAACCCCTCCTTGTCCCGCTTCATCTCGATCGCGTCTTTGGGACAACCGCTGGCGCAGGCGCCGCAGCCCGTACAATGGGTGCGGGGAGCCAGTTGCGGCAGCGTCTCCGCCCCCTCCGAAGCAGCGGTCCGCTCCTCCTCCTTTTCTCCTGCCAGCGCGGAGCGGAGGTAGGCAAGAGACGCCTCCCGTGCGGCGCAAAGCCGCAGCTCCACCCCATCGTAATCAATGGGGGCATTCAAATCCGCCGTATCGCCCTTGCCGATGATCCGCTCCGTGAGCCCCAGCGTGGTCAGCAGGCTGAAGGTCCGGGAACTCTCGGGGTCCGCCAGCTCGCTGGGCGCCACCGCCGTGAAAAAGGGCTTTTGAAACTGGGTGGAAAACACGGTGCCGTGGAACGAGTTGGTACAGACATAGCTGGCGCCGCGAAACAGGCCCAAAAATTCCGCAGGGCCTGCGTCCAGCACGCAATGCGCCTTTGGATGGACCTTTTTGCGGATGCCGCAAAGCTGCACCACGGGCAACCCCGTCCGCTCCGCCAGTTGGCGGATATACGGCTCCAGCGCACCGGGCGCGCTGATGCAGTAGCAGAGGATATATCCCCCTGCGGGCAGGCGCTCCGGCGTTTTGGCAATGGCGTCCCAGTCGTCTTTCGTCAGCAGCAGCGTGGGGTCCAGCACAACGCCGACGTCCCGTCCCGTCGCCTTTTTGACAATGGCCTGTCCCTGCCGCTCCCGCACGGCAATGTGGGAAAATCCGTCCAGATACGCCTTGAGCTCCGGCTCCATCTCGTCGGGAATGTGAGGAATGCCGAAAGAGGGGGCGTAGGCGATTTTGCGTCGGTCGGAAAACGCGCCGAAAAACACGGGGTCAAACCGCCCGTCCGGGAAAATCTTCGGATTCCAGATCTGATCGCTGCCCGCAAGCACCACGTCCATGGGCGGCTTGGCTGCGCGCAGCGCCTCCAAGCTCTCATAGCGCCGTCCGGAAATTTTCAGATGCTGCTTGGAAAATGCCTCAAATCGCTCATAGCGGGTCTTGAGCGGTCCGTAATGAAGCGCGGTATGTGCGTCCGCCGCAGCGCTTCCCAATCCGGTCACGGGGCGAAACAGGCGATTTGTTTGGTTGACATAATAATCAAGGATCTCACACTCGCAGCCCAGGCGCTCCACGGCCCGCTCCGTGGCGCAGGCTTGCAGCAGCGCGCCATAGTGATGGATATGGTAAAAGGTAACCAGTCCTGTTTTCAAAAAGAGACTCCCTTTCTTGTCAATCGCTCTCCGGGGATGGGGGCGGAACCAGAAAATCATCCTCCGCCACCCAGTCAGCCACCTGCACCACGTCAAACTCCGTGGGGGTGCGGCGGATGATGACCCGCTCCAGACCGGCATTGATGACCTGACGGCGGCACATGGAGCAGGAGGTGGCGTCCGGCAACAGCTCGCCGGTGCGGGCGTCCCGGCCCACCAGATACAGCGTGCCGCCCACCATATCCCGCCGGGAGGCGGAAATAATGGCATTGGCCTCTGCGTGAACGCTGCGGCAGAGCTCGTACCGCTCGCCCCGGGGCACCTTCATGGCCTCCCGGGAGCAATAGCCCAGATTGGAGCAATTCACCCTGCCCCGGGGTGCGCCGTTATACCCTGTGGAAATGATCTCATCGTTTTTGACGATGATCGCGCCGTACACCCGGCGCAGGCAGGTGGCCCGCTCCAGAACGGTCTGTGCAATATCCAAATAGTAGTTTTCCTTGCTGATGCGCTCCATGGGCACCCCTCCAATTGAATTGATGATTTATTCTATCATGCGGAAGTTTTGTTGGCAAGAACAACGCCGTCCAACCGCAAAACCCCCGCGTTTGATGCGCGCAGGGGTTTTGGGTTCTGTGGTTTAAATTTTGACCAGTTTGCCCGTTTTCCATGCCTCTGTGGTGGCATAGCCGATCGCGGTGGCCTTTGTCCCGTCCTCCACGCTGACGCCGAGCTTTCGTCCGGTGAGCGCGCAGTCCAAAAATTCCTGCATCTCCAGAAGATAGGATTCCCGGAACCGCTCCGGGAACGATTCAACGCACTCCTGCACCGCGCCGGAGGCGTTGAACAGCATCGCCTGATTCTTCTCAGGAATGGCAGAAATGCGGATGCTTCCCTCCGTATTTTGATTGGCGCATGAACCGATTTCCCCCAGACAGGGCACGCCTTGTTCAGACGCGAAAAATTCTCCCTTCATTATAATCTTTTTCCTTAAAAGCACAATCCCTTTTTATTCTCTCAAATCCTCTCCGCACCCCTTTGCCATCCTGAGCATCCCATTTCCTCCCTTTTTGCAAATTCACAAATTTTTCATAGATACCCCCTTTACAAACTGCGGCCTTTGTACTATGATAGCAACGTTAGCACTCGAATGAAGTGAGTGCTAACGCCCAAATATGTTTTTAATTTTTGATTTTATAAGGAGGAATTCCCAATGAAACTCACCCCGCTTGCAGACCGTGTCATTTTGAAAATGGTCGAGGCCGAGGAGACCACCAAGGGCGGCATCATCCTCACCGGCTCCGCCAAGGAAAAGCCCTCTGTGGCTGAAGTCATCTCCGTTGGCCCCGGTGGCAACGTGGACGGCAAGGACATCGTCATGAACGTGAAGGCCGGCGACAAGGTCATCACCAGCCAGTATGCCGGAACCAAGGTCACGCTGGACGACGAGGACTATGTGGTTGTCCGCCAGAACGACATTCTGGCCATTGTGGACTGACGCTTTGTCAGACCCTTCCCTTTTTTAAATTCATCTTCTATTTGGAGGTAATCGAATATGTCTAAACTGATTAAGCGCGGCGAGGACGCCCGCAAGGCGCTGGAATCCGGCGTCAATACTCTGGCTGATACCGTCAAGGTCACTCTGGGGCCCAAGGGCCGCAACGTGGTTCTGGACAAGAAGTACGGCGCTCCCCTCATCACCAACGACGGTGTGACCATTGCCAAGGAGATCGAGCTGGACGACCCGTTTGAAAACATGGGCGCTCAGCTGGTGAAGGAAGTTTCCACCAAGACCAACGATGTTGCCGGTGACGGCACCACCACCGCCACGCTGCTGGCTCAGGCCATGATCCATGAGGGGCTGAAGAATCTGGCTGCCGGCGCCAACCCCATCATCATGCGTAAGGGCATGGCCAAGGCCGTTGAGGCCGCCGTTGCCGAAGTCAAGAAGCAGGCCAAGACCGTGGACGGCTCCAAGGATATCGCCCGCGTGGGCGCTGTGTCCAGCGGCGACGACCAGATCGGCAAGCTGATTGCGGACGCCATGGAGAAAGTCTCCGCCGATGGCGTCATCACCATCGAGGAGTCCAAGACCGCCGAAACTTACAGCGAAGTGGTCGAGGGCATGCAGTTTGACCGCGGCTATATCACCCCCTATATGGTAACTGACTCAGAGAAGATGGAAGCCGTTATTGACGATGCTTACATTCTAATTACAGATAAAAAGATTTCCAA
>CAZKMN010000014.1:0-17314 GCA_964553905.1 uncultured Oscillibacter sp. | reverse complement strand
GCAGCTCCTCCGGCATCCCCTTTCGGGTGGCCTTATAGCTCTCTGCCGCCTGATGGCGGAACGTGGGTGCGTGGACGTCAAAGGCAACGCAAATCGCGTCCGGCGTCTCCTCGCTTTGCAGACGCAGCAGCGTGGTCAAAAAGCCAAACACCGCATGGGTGTAAAGCCCCTCTCGCGTTGTGAGCGGACGAATGCCATAATAGGCGCGATTGACGATGCTGTTTCCGTCGATCACCATCAGTTTCATAGCGGGTCCTCCTTGGGATTTCATGCGTTCATTAAGATTCTAGTATACCTCAGGCCGAGCTTTTTCGCAAGTAAAGCCGCATCTGCGATCCCTCGATCGGATTTTATGCAGCACACAGTCTGAGCGCAGCAACGCGTTTCCCGCCCCACCACGTTTTTTGAAAATTCCATCTGCGCCGCCGTTCACGGCTCCGGCAGAGAAAGGCGATAGACGTACTGCCCGCCCACCAGCCGTCCGTAGCGGAAGCGTCTGGCCGCAGACTCGAAGAGAACATAGAGCTCTCCGTCCCGAAAGGTAGTCTCTTCAGCCTGTGGCGGCAGATGCAGCGCCGTTTGAAAGGATGCGCTGTCCAGAAAATACAGCGGCATAGACGTGCCTTTAAACCAAAAACGGGCGGCATGTTCGGCCAGGATTGTGGAGAGGTCATACAGATATAATTGTGAAACGCCCAGTGCGCCGGATGTGGAGAGCACCACCCGACCAGCGCCGGAAACACTCATGCCCTGCGCGCGCTCCGGGAGGGACCACGCTTCTGTGGGGGTCGTCTGTACACCCAACGGTTGGGCAGCGTCCAGCAAAAAGCTCAGCGCCAGCGCCGGATTTTCCTTCCCGTCCGCCGCGCGGAGATGGTGGCTCTCATCTGTGCGGTAGCGCTGGTCCAGCGCATATTCGCCCACCAGCAGACGACCGTTCCAAAGCGTGCAAAACGAGGCACGGTTATAAGTGCGAAAGCTGCCCAGCGCCGTGACGGTTCGCGTCTGGGGCGCACGGACCTCTTCCGTGGAAAACACATAGCATTTCCCGCCGCCCACCAGATAGAGAAAGCTCTCGTCCGCCGCCACACCGCCGGCATGGCTGATGAGCGGAGAGCCCTGTTCATCCAGCACGCGCTTGGCATGGGCAGCGCCGGTATCCGCCACCCAATACAATCTGGCCGCGCCGGAGGAGGCCGCGTATCCGCTGAGGAAAAAGCCGTCCTCGCTGCTCTCCATCCCCTGCGGGACAAAGGTGCTGGAAAGGCCCGGAACGCCAAAGCTCTTCTCTGCGGAGGTATAAAAGCTGTGAAAATACAGGAAGAAGCCCAGTTGAAACAGCCCCACTGCCGCCAACAATCCCACGGCAAAGGCCGGCAGCAGCCAGCCGGCGTGCTTTTTCTTTTTCACCACAGGCATCCTCCCTCTCTTTTTCTTCTATTGTACCGCGTTCCACGCTGCGATACGCTTTCTTTTTTTCGTCTCTTTCTACAAATTTTTTGAAGTTTTCTGTTCATATTAGATTGACCTTATAAAGTATCCGCAAAACATTTGCCTTCCGCTCTTTTTTCCGCCGCCGGCATAGCGTATACTGAATAAAAGCTTCGCGGATGGGAGGGTTTTCATGGACCGACATTTCGCTTGCGACATCGCGAGCAGCATGGCAGACGCTTTTACCGCCCCTGTCTTTTTAAAAACGCTGGCGATGGATCAGGGCGATGCTCTGCGCCTGTTTGACGATGCGGATTGGGACGCGCTTCTCGCCCCGCTTTTGCCGCTGCGTCACCGGATCGTCTGCTCTGATGCGCTCACCGCCTTTCTCCCTCTTCTAAACGCCATCGCGCCTCTCCCCCAAGAGGGCTGGCTGGACTGCGCGTATCAAACGGCAGTTTCGTTGCTGTATCCCGCCAACGACCGCTTCCGTTCGGCGGCAGAGTGGGACGGGGCGCTGTGCTTTTTGCGGTTCTTACAGGTTCTTTTTGATGAGGAGCGCGAAACGCTCCCCTTTGACCCTTGGCTGGATTTTGCCTTCTGCACGGAAACCGAGCTGGCGCACAGCGACATTTCCAGCAGCTACCATCGCTTTCTCAAGCGCTTTCGGGGCGAATATCTCTATGAGCTGTTGCGCCTTGGCCGCGAGGTCACGCCCTTCCGCACGCTGGAGCATATTGCAGGCGTCCATCACGTGGCTATGTCCGTCTCCCGCATGTTTCACAGCGCCGGGGGGCTCATTGATCTGGGGCTGATTTCCGCCGCCGCCGCAGGTCACGACTTGGGGAAATTCGGTTGCCGTCCCGGTGAGCGCGTTCCCTATCTGCACTATTATTACACAAACGAGTGGTTTGCCCAGCGGGATCTGACTGCCATTGGGCAGATTGCCGCGAACCACTCTGTCTGGGATCTGGAGCTGGAAAACCTCTCGGTGGAATCTCTGGTTCTGGTTTACGCAGATTTTCGTGTCAAGCAGTCCCGGGATGATTCCGGTGTGGAATTCCCACAGCTCTATTCCCTGCAAGACGCTTTTGACGTGATTTTGCAAAAGCTGGACCATGTGGACGATGCCAAGGAGCAGCGCTACCGCTACGTTTATGAAAAGTTGCTGGACTTTGAGCGCTATCTGCGCTCTTACGGCGTGGACGTCACGTTAAAAACAGCCGGAGGTCCCAAGCCCCCGGTCCGGGATGCGGCGCTTTTGACGCCGGAGGAGGCGACGGCGGCGCTGCGTCTTTCCGCAGTGGAGCACAACACTCGCCTCATGCACCGTCTGGGACGAGAGGCGTTGTTTTCCGCCACGCTGGAAAAGGCCCGGGGCGAGACCAGCCCTCAGCGCATTCGGGCTTATCTCTCCATTTTTCAAGAGTATTTTACCTACTGGAGCGCAGGGCAAAAGGAACAGACGCTGCGTTACCTCTATGAGCTGTTGCTGACGCCGGACGGCGATATCCGCTTGCAGGCGGCCGCGCTACTGGGGCGGATTCTCGCCGGATTCCGCTCGGGCTATCAAAAAGAATTGCCGTCGCCTGCCGTGCCAAGCCCGGAGCAAGAGCGGCCCTTTGCACTGTGGGAGACTTATCTTGAAACATTTCTCCAGCCTGATCGCCATCTCACGCCCCGTCAGCGTAGCCGAATCCGCTATCAGGCGAAAACGCTAGTGGAGGCGGTACTGAGTCTCTGCTCCGGCGGCGATGCCTCCCGCTTTGCCAGCGCCCTGATCGCCCGTTACCGCGCGGAGGCGCCCATGGACGCGGAGACAGCTTTCGCGCTGCTGGACGCAGGCATGGGCATTCCGAAAAAGCGGGCAAGCCGGGCCGATCTGATGGTGCTGACCCAATTTTCTCTCTTTTGGCTTGGGCGCGGCGGATTGACGCAGAAAGCGGCGTCAGCGCGGCTACTCAACCGCTTGCTTCCCCTGCCGGATTCTAATGCGGACGCGCAGAAAGCCACGCTGGAGGTTGTTCAGGCCATGGATTGCTGCGGCAGCACCTCCCTGCTCTTTTTAAAAGCGCAGCTTTTGTCCCGTCTCGGTTTCAACACCGTTCAGGCGCAGGAAGCCCTGCAAAAGCCGGAGGCCGTCAGCGGGATTTTGCTGGATAATTTGAAAACTGCCACGCCGTGGGTCCTAAAAGCAGTGGGCGTCGACTATCTTTTAGAACAGGCTCTGCAAGGCGGGAACGTAAACGTTTTGCATATCGCCGCGCATTTTTCCAATTTGCTGAAAGTCAGCGAGTACATTGTGGTCCGGCGGGCAGCGGGCGCCGCGCTTTTATCCTTGGCGTCCTGCTTGACGCCGGAGCACCGCAACGAAATCGTTGTGGAGCTGTGCAAGGCGCTGGAAACCGGTCAGGCAGAGATCTCCCAGTACATTCCCCAGTATCTGGGCCAATTCGCTCTTTGGCTGGCCCCGCGGGAGCTGGATGAGGTTTTCTATCAAATAGAGACGCTTTTAACCTCCGCCAACAGCGGCATTGCCGCGGCAGCGCTATCCACCGTGGGCGCAATGCTGGAGCACTTTTCCGAATATGGCGTGCGGTTTTCCCCCGAGGACGACTGGCTCTTTCTCCGTCGCAAACGGATGGCAGGGATGCTGCTCAAGGCCTTAGTCTCCCCCCACGAGGCTGTGCGACAGGAGTCGCTGCGAATCTGGGGCGAGGAGCTGTTTGCCTCTTCCGTGCTGAGCGCATCGGACAAAGCGACGCTCTTCGCTCTGACGGCGAAAAAGCTTCTGGTTTTACTGGAGGAGCAGCCCGAAACGGACCGCACTTTTTTCTACACCGCCGCTGCGCTTTCCCATCTTTACCGCTTCCTCATCCATCACCAGCTCTCCGGTGCGTCGTTTTCCTTTTCCACACCGCCCAAAGTGGCGTTTTTCCCCGGAACGTTTGACCCGTTTTCTCTCGCCCATTTGGGAATCGTCCGCATGATTCTAGAGCGGGGTTTTGAAATTTATCTGGCGATCGATGAATTTTCATGGTCGAAAAAAGCGCAGCCCTCCCTGATTCGGCGGCAGCTCGCCACCCTATCCGTGGCTGATGAATTCGACGTTTACCTCTTTCCTCATGATTTTCCCGTCAATCTGGCCAACGCGGAGGATCTCAACCGTCTGCGGGCTGTCTTTTCCGGAAGGCCTGTCTATCTGGTGGTAGGCGCAGACGTCATTGCGGGAGCTTCCGCCTATCGTGCGCCGCCGCAGCCCGGCTCTGTCCACGCAATGGGCCACATCCTCTTCCGGCGCGCCGGAGATACAAAAAGCCCGGATTTTTCCCAGAATCTTGCCCAAATAACCGGCGAGCTTCTCTCTGTTCGCCTGCCGCCCCAGTTGGAGGAAATCAGCTCCACCCGCATTCGGGAGAACATTGATCTGGGGCGGGACATCTCCCAGCTTGTGGACCCCACCGTTCAAGAGGTTCTCTACCGCAACAGTCTCTACCTGCGCGAGCCGCAGTTTAAGCAAATCATCCGTCTGGGGCCCTTGGAATGCGCGCTGCTCTCCCTGCGCGATGCAGAGGCGCAAAAGGATCTGAAAACTGCGCTGGTCAGGGCGAAAAAACACGCCGGGCAGAGCGGGGCGGAGCGCATTCTCACCTTGCGGGACCGGGGAAAACGCCCCCGGCTTTTGGGATTTGTGACCCTGTTCTTTTTAGAGGACCCGGGCCTTTTCGAGGCGCTGGGCGATGAGACACTGGCCAATCGCGTCCGAACCTGCGCCGGAGGTCGCGTCTGCCTTGTCACAGGCTTGACCAAGGTGCGCGGCGGGATTTGGGAAACCGAGCAGCTTTTGATGACCGAGGCGCTGGCGCTGGCAGTCCGGGAGAGCTGCACCTGCGCCGTCTGGCACGCGCCTGCTTCGGACGACACGCTCTCTCTGTTGGCGCGACAGGGGTTCTTACCGCTGGGAGCGCAGTCGCCCGTCCCGCTGCTGCGCGTGGATCTGCGCTCTCCGGTGGCGCTCATTCAAAATATCTCCACGGTATTAAAGGAGCCCTTTGCCTCTGACCGACAGGTTTCCGCCGCCATTCACACCGCTCACATCCGCTTTCAGCAGGCGGTTTGCGCGCTCTATCCCGGCTCGCTGGTCCTCTCGCTGAACGCGGAGCTGCTGCACCACCGTCTGGTGGAAAAAATCACCGCGAAAAACGGCGTCAGCCCCGAGCCGGTCCAGCCACGGAAACTGGGTGAAAAGATGTGCGTCCCCTTCGGCAAGCTTCTGCGGGGCAGCGCAGTTCCCAACACCGTCACCAAAACGCTGCACACCGACAAGGTTTTTGCCCGGGATCTGCGCTCTTTTACCATCGAGGCCTTCCCCGGCTACGCACCGCTGCAAAGCCAGATCCGGACGCTTCGCTCCTTTGGACGCAGCGTCATTCTCGTGGACGACCTGCTGCATTCCGGCAACCGCATGAACGCTCTGGACCCGCTGTTTCATCAGGAGGGACTGGAGATTGATGAGGTTTTGGTGGGGCTGCTGTCCGGTCGGGGACGGGATCTGATGGCAGCCAGAGGCCGCAACGTGGACTGTGTGTATTTTGTGCCCAATCTCCGTGCGTGGTTTGTGGAATCCACCATGTACCCTTTCATCGGCGGGGACACCGTGGCCCAGTCTCCCCTCTCCTTCGATGGATTGAAAGCCGCGGTCAATTTAATTTTGCCCTATGCGTTTCCCGCCTTTTACCGGGAATGCGGGCACAGCGCCGTGTTTCAGTTCTCCCGCGTGTGTCTGGAAAACGCCAGAGATCTTCTTTTGGCGTTGGAGCAGGCCTATCGGGAGCGCTACGTTCGCAGTTTAACGCTCTCCCGTCTCAGCGAAGCTGTCATTTTGCCGCTGGTCCCGGACAAGGGCGGTCTTTCCTACGATCCGACCCTGACAGCCTCCGCCGCATTGGAAAGCGATTTGGAGCTGCTGCTCCGCACCCGGGACGCGCTAAAGAGTGAAACACCCTGATCATTTCCCTTGACAGGTAAGAAAGGAATCGCACCATGTATTACTATCGCTATCAGGAAGAGCTGTTTGCCTCCCTGACGCCGGATCTCCCGCTGGAGCAGGTCACGCATCCCGGTGAAACCCCCGACATTTTTTTGCTGGACCGCAGCGCCGAGTCCGGTCGCACCGCCTTTTGTGTCTCAGACGCTCGCCAGCTCACGGGGGCAGCCGAGGATGTCTCTTGGCTTGACCCGTCCCGCATGGATGCCCCGCCGCCCTTGCTGCCCCGGCGAATGCAGCGCAAAATTGACGCCAGAGCGCTGCGCGCCGTCAACTTCCGCCATCCCCTCTGGAACACGCCCGAGGTTTTGCATCCCGCGCCCAACATACAGTGCCGGGTCCATCTGCTGGCTGTGGGCGATGTGGGCAGTACGCTGCTCATGGGGCTCAAGCTGCTGGGAGCGGACTGCATCGGCTCCATCGGAATCCACGATTTGAACGACGCCGTGACGCAGCGCTGGGTAGCCGAGATGGGGCAGGTTTCCTGGCCTTGGGACTACGACGCGCTGCCTCCTGTGGAAGCGGTGTCCTCCCGCGAGCTCTTTGACTGCGAGGTCTTTCTCTTTGCCGCCTCCAAGGGCGTTCCTCCGGTCACCAGCGGCATTTCGGATGTGCGGATGGCGCAGCTCTCCGCCAATCGGGCAATCATCGAAGCATACGCCAAAAAAGCCCGCGCCGCCGGATTTCGCGGGCTGTTCGCCGTCCTGTCGGACCCGGTTGAGCCCTTGTGCAAAGCCGCCTACCTCGCCTCGAATCTGGATGAGACGGGCCACTGGGACGGGCAGGGTCTGCGCGGGGAGCAAATTCAGGGCTTTGGCCTTGGCGTCATGAATGCCAGAGCGGCCGATCTCGCCCAGCGGGAACCACGCTATCGTTCCTTTTTAGAGGACGGTCGCACTTTCGGCCCTCACGGAGAGGGTCTGGTCGTTGCAAACTCTCTGGAGCACTATGACCACGTGCTCTCCCTTGATTTGACAAATCAGGTTCTCGCCGCCAACCGCCGCATCCGGGAGCTGGGCTTTAAGCCCTATGCGGCTCCGGCCCTCTCCTCCGGTGCTTTGCAGCTTCTTTTGACGCTGCGAGGCCAGTGGCACTGTGCCTCCGTCTGTCTGGGCAATATCTGGTTCGGTGCGCGCACGCGCTTTACGCCCGCCGGAACGGAAATAGAGACCCACGCACTGCCCGAGGCGCTCTTTGCGCGCATCCGGGAAAGTGCGGCGCAAGTGGAAGCGATCAAGTAAGGGGATGAAGTCCATGGATCAGCTATCTGTTCTCTCCTTGGGCATTATGGACGGAGGGCGCTGCGCCCGGACGCTGGAGCACGCTTTAAGCAGTCGTCCGCACTGCATACGCACCTCTCTGGACGCGCCTCTTTTACAATCGAAAATTCTTTTTGCCGTCTCGCTGGAGGAAAGCGGCGTCAATTTAGAGCTCTCTACCCTGTTGGCTTTTTTAAGGACGCATCCGGGCTGTCTTTCAGGCAGTGTCGGCGGTATTTTACTGGACGGCGCAGGCGAGCTTTACACCAAGGCTGCGGCGCGGGAGCTGGCGCTGGCGGCCAATCTGGCAGGTTGTTCATTCCCCGGGCATCCGCTGGTGGAGGGGACCGGGACGCTGGATAATTTTTCGGTGCAGGCCAAAAACGCCAACTGCTCCACCGAGGAGGCCTATCGTCTCGCGGCAGCAGATTTGGTTGGGCGCATTTTGGAATTTTCGCCGCCCCTGCGCCTGCGACCAAAGCTGGTGGTGCTGCACGCCTCCAATCGCCGCACCTCCAACACACTGGCCCTTTGGAGCCGCCTTCGCCAAATGCTGGACGACGCCTGCGACATCACAGAAATCGGACTTCGCAACGGGACGCTGGAGGATTGCTGCGGCTGCCCTTATACGATGTGCCTGCACTACGGCGAAGCAGGGAGCTGTTTTTACGGCGGCGTGATGGTGCAGGAAGTCTATCCCGCCATTCGGGACGCAGACGCCGTCATCCTGCTTTGCCCCAACTATAACGATGCACTCTCCGCCAATCTCACCGCCTGCATCAATCGGCTGACGGCGCTTTATCGCACGGCTTCTTTCCGGGAAAAGGCCGTGTTTGCGGTGGTGGTGTCGGGCTATTCCGGGGGAGATCTGGTGGCAGGGCAGATTCTTGGCGCGCTTTGCATGAACAAGGGATTTTGGCTTCCCTCGCAATTTTGTATGCTGGAAACTGCCAACGATGCAGGCACTGTTTTGAAAAAAGCAGGAATTGAATCGCGTGCGGCAGACTTTGCCCAGCGCCTTCTCCGCCAGCTCTCCGGCGGAAGTGCATGAAAAGCAGCGCCACATGCGTTGCTTTTTCTGCATTTTTGTGGGTTCGTTGTGGAAATGCGCCATGTTTTTTGCTATAATAATACGTTACGAATTGTCAACGCAGGAGGTTTGAAATGCGGATCTTGGTGGTCGAAGACGAGCTCGGCATGGCCGATGGGCTGCGGGCTCTTTTGGAAAAGCAGGGCTATGCCGTCCAAACAGTCTGTGACGGCGTTTCCGGTCTGGACGAGGGGCTCACCGGGCTATATGATCTCATCCTGCTGGACATCATGCTGCCCCAAATGGACGGGCTGGCGGTTTTGACCGCTTTGCGCCGTGGCGGCATTGAAACGCCTGTTTTGATGCTGACCGCCCGCAGCCGCGTGGAGGATCGCATTTGCGGTTTGGATCACGGCGCGGACGACTATCTGACCAAGCCCTTTGACACCGGAGAGCTTTTGGCCCGGGTCCGGGCACTGACCCGGCGCAGGGATCTGCCCTTTGAAGAAGAGCTCGCCTTCGGCGACATTCGGCTGGAGCGTCAAAAGCTGGAGCTGTGCCGGGGCAGCGAGCATCTGCGGCTGGGGCCAAAGGAATTTCAGGTCATGGAATGCCTCCTCGCCAACCAAAACCAGATCGTGCCGCGCAGGTTGCTGTGTGAAAAGGTCTGGGGACTGTTGAGCGAATCCGAGTACAACAACGTGGAGGTCTACCTCTCCTTTTTGCGAAAAAAGCTGCGGGCGATCCACTCCACCGTGCAAATTCAATCGCTTCGCAACGCGGGATACTATCTGGAGGCTGCGCCATGATCCAAACACTTCGGAAAAAGCTGGTCCGCACCATCATGATGGTGCTGGTGTTACTGGTCTTGCTGGCAAATCTGGTGGTGCACCTCTCCGCCGTCCGGGTCTGCGGGCAGATGTCGTACAATGTGCTGGAGATGATGGCGGAAAACGCCGAGACGCTGCAAAACAATCGGGAAATTCAAATCCAGCGCGTTCCCATTCCCGGCACACTGACCATGAGCCGAGACGAGCTTTTGAGCATTCTGACTGCGCCGCTGTTCGCCGTCAAGCTGGATTCCGAAGGGTCTGTCACCTTTTTTGGGGACTTTCAAACGCGCACGCCGCTGGAGGCTGGCAAGCTGGAAGGTGCTCTGGAAACCATTGCCCAGCGGCACATGGGCGGCGGTCGGGTTGGCGTTTATCGCTATTATAAGGCCGAAAAGTCCTATGGCTCCTTTGTGGCCGTCACTGACAGCAGTCAGGGCTTTGAGCGGACCTTCATCCGTCATCTGTCTCTGGCCTCGATCGTCGTGAGCATGCCCATTTTGTTCATCTTGCTTCTGGTGAGCGTCTTTTTATCCCGCTTTGCCCTGACGCCCGCCGAGGATGCCTTTCGCAAGCAAAAGCAGTTCATCTCCGACGCCGGGCATGAGCTGAAAACGCCCCTTTCCACCATCTCCGTCAACGCAGCGGTGCTGCAAGACGAGGTCGGTGAAAACAAATATCTGGACTGCATCCAATCCGAGGCAAGGCGCATGGACGGTTTGGTGCGGCAACTGCTGGAGGTCACATGCGTGGAAGACGGCGAGAGCAAGCCACACTGGGAGCGCTTTTCGCTCTCTGACGCGATCTACCAGTCCACCTTGCCCTTTGAAAGTCTCGCCTTTGAGCGGGGCATCCACTATGGCGTTGAAATTGCGGAGGACTGCTTTTGGGTCGGCGACGGAGAGCTTTTGCGGCAGGTCGCAACCATCCTGCTGGACAACGCCTTTAAATACACCGATGACGGCGGCGAAGTCTCCATCTCGCTGGCGCGAGAGGGACGGCGCTTTGTGTTGCAGGTCTTCAACACCGGCGCGGGGATCTCTCAGGAAGATCTGCCCCATATTTTTGAACGCTTCTATCGCTGCGACAAGGCCCGCCCCGGGAATGGGAGCTACGGTTTGGGTCTTTCCATCGCGCAGGCCGCAGTCCGGGCCTGCGGCGGCTCCATTCAGGTTGAAAGCGAGTTGGGGCACGGCGCCACTTTTTCCGTAATTCTTTAAAAATTGTCCCGGATTTTCTGATCCCGGACAAGAGCTTTTCAATGCTTGCTTAAACTTGGCGGCCTATGATATAAGGGCCGTTCCGGCAAACCGGCCCTCATCAGGCCAAACGGAGGAAAAATAAATGCAAAAACAACTTCTGGCCACCCTGTTGGCTCTGGCTCTTGGCAGTTCGCTCCTGCCCGCGCCGGCTTTCGCGGTCGAACCTGCCAAAGCCGCGGAAACCGTATTGCAGCAGGAGGACCCTGCGGGCACCCTGTCCTTTGCCAACTTGGATGCGCGAATCCGAAAGAACAATCCAAGCCTCTTGGCGCTGGATGAAACCATTGCCTCGGTGGAGGCGCTGGACTACGACAAAATGTACGAAGATCTCCTCAAGCAGATGAACAAAATTGCAAATCTGCAAGGAATGCTGCTCACATCCGGTCAGAAAGACTCCTATCTCTACACCCAGTTACAGCAATCTTACAACGCCATGGAGCAGAGCTTCGACGCCATCAAAAAAGGCGAATTGCAGGCGGATAACGCCGGCGTGATCCGTCAACTGAAAGCCGCTCAAAATCAGGCGGTCATGGCAGGAGAATCGCTTTACGTGGCGCTCTTTGGCATGGAGATCCAGCGCGGCTCGTTGAAGAGGTCCCTCGCAGCGCTGGATCGCACCGTCAAGGAGCTGGAGCTGCGGTATCAGCTCGGGCAGGTTTCGGCGCTTCAAGTTCAGCAGGCCCGGGCCAGCCGCACGTCTCTTGCCAGCGGATTGGACACACTGGAGATGAATCTGCACACCTATCGGATGCAATTGGAGCAGATGGTGGGCGCTCCCCTCACCGGAACGATCTCCCTTGGCGAGCTGCCGCAGGTGGAATCCTCCGCGATCGAAGCCATGAAGGAGGACGAAGATCTTGTTGCCTCCAAAAAAGTCAGCTATGAGCTCTATGCCGCGCAAAAAACGCTGGATGACGCCAAGGAAGCCTATGAGGACGCTGGAGATACCTACCATTACAACGAAAAGAAATATCAGTTTATCTCCGCAAAGCACACTTGGCAAGCGGCCCAATATACATACGCCGCCACCACTCAAAATTTTGAGATGCGTTTTCACACCAAATATTTGCAGGTAAAGGATTATTTGCAGATTTTAAATGCATCCCGCATTTCGCTGGAAGCAGAACGGGCTTCCTACGCTGCCACGGAAAAGAAGTATCAGCAAGGCAAGCTTTCCCAAAACGCCCTCTTGGACGCAAAGGACAAGGTAACCGCCGCCGAGGAGAGCGTTCAGACCGCCTCCATCAATCTTTTTTCCGCTTATCACACATATCGCTGGGCCGTTGACTACGGCATTTTGAACTGACGGAGGGCCACATCATTATGATTTCAAAACGCACATATACCGCCATGCTGGCTGCAGCGATGACGCTGGGACTGGTCGGCTGCGGCCAGACTGCCGCGCCTGCGCCCGCATCCGGCACCGCCGTGGAAGTACAGGAAGTCGCCACCGGAACCATCTCCACAGAGAACAGAGTCTCCGGAAAAATTTTGGCAGACAAGGAATCCACGATCATGGTGGCTTCCTCCGCCAAGTGCACCGCCGTCCACGCGCAGGCGGGCGATACCGTCTCCGCCGGCGACGTACTCTGCACGCTGGATCTCTCCGGCACGCTGGCCTCTTACAACGCGGCCACCATCAGCTACAATTCCGCCTTACAAAGCTATCGGGATCAGTCGGCTGTCTTTGAAGCGCAAATCGCCCTGTATCAAAAAAATGTGGACGATCTCAACGCGCTCTTTGCCATCGGAGCGGCCTCTCAAGCGGAGATCGACGGCGCAGCGCTCCAGCTCCAGTCCGCCATGGCAACCCGCAATTCCACGCTGGCACAGCTCAAGGCCGGTGCCGAGAATGCCCGCTCCGCTCTGGATCAGCTCTCCACCGCTCTGGAAAATGTGGATAACAACGGCAACGTGGTCGCGCCCATCAGCGGCACGCTGGTGACCATGAACGCCGTGGAAAACGGCTTTACCTCCCCGGCGCTGCCCGTAGCTGTGATCGACAGTGCCGAGGCCATGAAAGTCACGGTGTCTGTATCTGAGGCACTGGTGACGAAGCTCGCCATCGGAGATAGCGCGGACGTCACCGTCAGCGCCGCGGGCAGGACCTTCTCCGCTGTCATTCGCGCCGTGGATCAGGCTGCCAGCCAGCAAACCAAGCTGTACAATGTGACGCTGGATGTCCCCGACGGAGTTTCGGGACTGCTTTCCGGGATGTTTGCGGACGTGACGTTTTACACCGATGTCTCCAAAGACACACTGGTTATCCCCACCGAAGCGCTTTTAACCAGCGGCGAGACGCAATTCGTCTACACCACAGACGGAGAGACGGCTACCTATGTGGAGGTTCAGACCGGCCTGACCGGCAGCGGCACCACGGAGATCGTCTCCGGGCTGACTGCCGGAGATCAGCTTGTGACAGTTGGGCAGGCATACCTGCACGATGGGGACAGCGTTCGCATCGTGACCGGGGAGGAATAACCGCTCATGAACACTGCAAAATTTTGTATCCGACACCGCGTCTCCACATTATTGGCGGTTATCATGATCGTCATTTTCGGCGTGGTCTTCACCACACAATTGCAAATGTCCCTCCTGCCGAATATGGAGGCTCCCATGGCTCTGGTCCTGTGCTATTATAACGGTGCAAGTCCCAGCGACATGGAGGAGCTGGTGACCCGGCCGCTGGAGACCGCCATCATGTCCGTGGCCGGTGTGGACGAGGTGTCCTCTACCTCCTCCGACGGTGCAAGCCAGCTCCAAATCACCTATGTGGAGGATACGAATCTGGATATTGCCGCCACAAAGCTGCGGGAGAAATTTGACGCACTGTCTCTTCCGGACGGCGTCATGGACCCGATCATCATGAATCTCAATATCAGCGACATGATGCCCTCGGCCGTGATTGCGCTGCAAGGAAACGACCTCTCTCAATTGCAGGCCCTTGCCCAAGACACCGTTGCCCCTGCGCTGGAGCGCATTGACGGCGTGGCCTCCGTGAGTATCAACGGCGGCGTCACGCAGCAAATTGCGGTGGAAATTAATTCCGCCAGAGCTGCCGGACTGGGGCTTTCCAACAGCTACATCGCGCAGTTTTTGACTGCCGAAAACCTGCTCTTTCCGGGCGGTGAGCTGCAAAACGGCTCTAAAAAGCTGACCGTCAGCACCGACGCCAAGTTCCAGTCCGTGGAGGATGTGGCCAACATGCTTTTGGCGCTCCCCACAGGCGGCAGCGTGCGCTTAAAGGAAGTAGCAAATGTGGCTTTGGAGGCCTCCGAGCCGGACACGATTGCCAAGGTGGACCACACCGCCTGCGTCGTTTTGCAGGTTTCCAAGCAGTCGGGGGCCAATGAGGTCTCCACGGCGGAAGCTGTTGTGGAGCGGATGGCGGAGCTTCAGGGGAAAAATCCGTCTCTTCGGTATTCCACGCCCTATCTTGCCTCCGATTATATCAACATCGCTGTAAATTCTGCGCTGGAGAACATTATTTTGGGTGTTCTTCTGTCCGCTGTGGTCGTCTTTCTCTTCCTGCGCCGCTTTGGCGCAACCATGACCATTGCCATTTCCATGCCGGTTTGCATTATGACCGTGTTCATTTTAATGAACGTATTTGATCTGACGCTGAACATGATGAGCTTGGGCGGCATTGCGCTGGGCGTCGGCATGATCGTGGATAACTCCATCATCGTTCTGGAAAACATTTACCGCTTTGCCGCAGAGGGCCACAGCCGCATGGAATCCTGTATTGAGGGTACCCGCGAAGTCACGGCCTCGGTGACGGCCAGCACGCTTACCACCGTGGCGGTCTTTTTACCGCTGGGGCTCACCGGCGGCATTGCGGGCATGATGTTCAAGGATTTCTGTCTCACCATCGTCTTTTTGATTCTCTCCTCCATGGCCATTGCGCTTACATGGGTTCCCCTGCTATGCTACATTCTCTTGGACGAGGAGAAGGTGCGCCGCCAGCAGCTTCAAAAAGCCAATCGAAATCCGGACTCACTCTCCGCACGGATCGGCGCTCGAGTTGCAGCGCTGAATCGGCTGTATCTCCGTCTGCTGGACTATTTCATTCATCACCTGAAGTTGGCTATGCTGATCTCGGTAGGCCTTGTGGTGGTATTTTCCGTCTGCTGCTTCTCCACCGACACGGTTTTGATGCCTGAAATGGATCAGGGCCAAGTCTCGATTTCCATCTCCATGCCGATCGGCTCTGAGGTGTCGGAGACGACCGCTTTGGCGGACCGGGTCTCCCAACTGGCGCAGGACGCCGTGCCGGAGACAGAAAGTCTTTACTACATGGCACAGCCGGAGGCGGCCTCCATCAATCTGAATCTCATTAAAAAGGGACAGCGCACCCGCTCCAGCAGTCAGATTGCCGCGGATCTTCGCAGCGTTTTGCAGGATGTGGCCGGCTGCGAGATCACCACCAGCGCGTCCGGCATGACCGGCATGATGAGCGGAAGCAACATCAGCGTCGATATTACCGGCGAGGATTACGGAACGCTCCGCATGATTGCCGATGATCTGACGCGGCAGATCTCCCAGTTGGAGGATGCCGTAGATGTAACCAACTCTCTTTCCAAGGAAGTTCCGCAGGTCAAGGTGACCATGCAGCGGGAAGCTGCCGCGCAATATGGCCTCACAGCCGCCACAGTCGGCTCCGCCGTCCGCTCTGAGCTTACCGGCTCCACCGCCACCACCGTCACTCTGAACAACAAGGAGCTGGATGTGGTGGTTCGCGGTGACGGTAGCTCCAAGGTCAGTCTGGACGCTCTGCGCTCCATGCCTGTGGCAACTCCCATGGGCGGCTATGTCCCCCTGTCCGCCGTGGCCAACGTAACAATTGAGCAGGCGCCGCAAAGCATCAACCGTGTCAACCAGTCCCGGCAAGTCTCGATCACGGGTGACACCATCAGCGGAAGCGCCACTGCCATTACCAAGGAAATTCGGACCGTTTTGGACCAGTACAAAATTCCAGAGGGATATACCGCAGAGATCTCCGGCAGTTACAGTGAAATGACCGAAAACTTCTCCGATCTGCTGTTGGCGCTGGTGGTAGCCTTGGGTCTGGTCTACTTTGTACTGGCAGCCCAGTTTGAATCCTTCCTGATGCCTGTCATGATTATGATGATCCTGCCCGTGGCGTTCTCCGGTGCACTGTTTGCCCTGCCGCTGACCGGGCGTGACCTGTCCATGATCTCTTTTGTGGCGCTCATCATTCTTGCCGGCACGGTAGTAAACGCCTCTATCATTCTGGTGGATTATATTCGGATTCGAAGAGATCTGGGCGAATCGCGGGAAACCGCCATTCTCAAAGCCTGCCCCCTTCGTATTCGTCCCGTCATGATGACCACGCTCACGACCATTCTGGCCATGATCCCCATGGCCGCAGGAATCGGTGATTCCAACGAAATGATGAGCGACATGGGCGTTACCATGATGAGCGGAATGATTATTTCCACCATCATCACCCTGCTGTTCACGCCGGTTTATTATTCCGTCATCGATCGGTTTTCCACACGCTTGCGCGAAAAACGGATGCGGAAAAAACAGCCCGCCCTTACAGACAAAATAAACTAAAAAAATGCCTGCGGATTCTTCCGCAGGCATTTTTAGATCGGTATGCCAAAGCTCAGCCACAAAAAATTTCGGATTACACCATGCGCCAAAAAGAGGGCAACCAGCATTCTCGGCCAATGCGGATCGTAATGGAGCACCCAGCCCCGATGCCCGCGCAATCGCCAAATCGTCTGGGAGAGCAGATATCCGGCGGCCAACGCCAGCGTCAGCACCAGCGCGGCATGGTAGCGCAGCGCTTGTAGAATGTGCCCACTCGCCAGAGCCTCCAGCGCTCGCGTGCCACCGCAGCCGGGGCAATAGACGCCCCAGTTGCTCCAAATCCAGCAACCGCTGAGGGTTGGGCTTCCCAAAAGAAATCGCCAGACCAGAAAAGCGGCGCTCAAGCCCAGCAGCGTTATAAGTGCGGCCGGATACGCTTCCCGGTCCGTCATAGGTTTTCCCATGCAGCCTCCTGCAAAATCGCGTTCCCTCTGTTTACTTCAAAAGTCTGATCTGCCCCAGCAGTGGGACTTCTTTTTCTTCACCGTTAATGGCGGAAATGCAGCCCATGACTGCACAAATAAAGCAAAAAATACCCCAGAGCCATCCAATGCAGGGAATCACACTAAGCAAACCGGCCAGCCAGATAACCAGAGCCTGATTCAAGTGGAATTTCGCGCCTTCCCGATCTCCCAATATGACCGCAATCAGCAGTCCGACCCATGTGATATATGCGACAATGCTCGTTGTCTTAGCATCCATATTGACTCCTCTTTTCCTTGTATATGGTTTTTTGTTTTTAGTATACTACATCGCCGGAAAAGAAACAAGAATTCCGGTTTCCAATTCCAATCAACAGAAGTTCAAAAATCGTCATACCAATACAGTCCAATCTT
>CAZKMN010000013.1:12198-17717 GCA_964553905.1 uncultured Oscillibacter sp. | reverse complement strand
TGGGTTGGAAAGCGCGCTGGTGTGCACATATCAGGCAATTTCAGGCGCGGGAAAAACATTTGCCCGCTGGCCAGAAATGGTGGACAACTGTATTCCGTTCATCGGTGGCGAAGAGGAAAAATCCGAACAGGAGCCCTTGAAGCTCTGGGGACATTTGGAAAGCGGGAAAATTGTGAAGGCAACCGGCCCGGCCATTACCGCCCAGTGCTTCCGCGTTGCCTGTCAGGATGGGCATATGGCTGCCTGCTTTATGCGCTTTGCACCGGGAAGTAAACCGTCCATCGAGCAGATCCGAGCCAGTTGGGACACTTTTCGCGGCCCGGCGCAGGAGCTGAATCTTCCCTCCGCACCCAAACAGTTTTTACATTACTTTGAAGAGGAAAATCGTCCTCAGACAAAGCTGGATCGCAATTTAGAACGCGGGATGGCTATTTCCATCGGCCGTTTGCGCCCAGATACGCAGTATGACTACAAGTTTGTCTGCCTCAGCCACAATACGCTGCGTGGCGCAGCGGGTGGCGCAGTTTTACTGGCAGAGCTGCTATGCGCCAAGGGTTATATGGACTGACCTCAAATTGATTTACGAAAGAAAGCGGACGCCCAAAGTGGGGCGTCCGCTTTTTCGCTCTCTGTAAATTTGAAAAAAGGAGCTGTTTACCAGTGAAGGAACCTATCTTTACAGGCTCTGGCGTTGCCATTGTTACGCCATTTTCACACGAGACAATTGATCTACCGGTACTAGGAAGGCTACTGGATTTTCAATTAGAAAACGGCACGGATGCGATTATCATTTGCGGAACCACCGGCGAAGCATCCACCATGTCCTATCGAGAGAGAATGCGGGCCATTGAGTTTTGTGTGGACTATGTTGACGGCCGCGTCCCCGTCATTGCCGGGTCCGGCTCCAATGCCACAGAACAGGCCATCTCGCTTTCAAAGGATGCCGAACGCGCCGGCGCTGACGCGCTGCTGGTCGTGACGCCATACTACAACAAGGCCAATCAGCCCGGCCTGATTGCCCACTATCGCGCCATTGCCGATGCCGTCAACACGCCGATGATCCTCTACGATGTTCCTTCCAGAACCGGCGTAACCATTGCGCCGGAAACCTATGCGGAATTAGCAAAGCATCCCAACATTGTCGGTATAAAAGAAGCCTCCGGCAATCTCAGCGCAATTCAAAAAACCCGCAATCTCTGCCCAACGGACTTTTCCATCTGGTCCGGCAACGACGATGAAACGGCGGCGATTTGTCTTCTGGGCGGTCAAGGTGTTATTTCCGTTGTAGCCAATATCCTCCCCGCTGAAATGCACCGGCTGGTCCAGCTCTGTCTTGAAAATGATTTTGCCTCTGCCGGCGCCTTGCAGTTGGAGCTCAAAGAGCTTTGCGACGCCATGTTTTGCGATGTAAATCCCATTCCTGTTAAGACAGCTTTGAATCTGCTGGGATGGAATGTGGGAGAGCTTCGGCTGCCTCTGTGTCCTCCATCGGATGCAAATCTGGTTAGGATTCGAGAGACTTTGCGGCACTACGGACTTCCCCTGACAGAATAGAGCGTGCCGCAGAGTGCGACGCTTCGCTCCCCAAAAATAGCAGGCAGCTTGGCACTCAGATCCGCGATGCATGTAAGGCCGCTGTTCGATATCTAATTTTACTGATTTTCTATCAAAAAGCGCCTCAATTGTTAGGCAGTGTCTGGGACTGCTTAACAATTGAGGCGCAATTCACGCATATTATGCGAAGGTTACATTTTTTTGTTCAGCCGCTCCAGCATTTCTTCCCGTTGGCCGGAAATGTACTCATCGTAGGTGCACATTTTGTCGATCAGCTTGCCATCGACAAATTCCATAATCCGATCAGAAATGGTCTGTACGAATTCATGGTCGTGGGAGGAAAAGAGCACCACACCCTTGAAGTCAATCAGTCCGTTGTTCACGGCCGTAATGGACTCCAGATCCAAATGGTTGGTAGGCTGATCCAGTACCAGCACGTTGGAGCCGTAGAGCATCATGCGAGAGAGCATACAGCGCACTTTTTCACCGCCGGAGAGGACCTTGACCGCTTTGAAAACGTCATCGCCCGAAAACAGCATCCGGCCAAGGAAGGACCGCATAAAGGATTCCGTCGTTTCCGTGGTATACTGCCCCAACCATTCCACCAGATTTAAATTGCAATCATTGAAAAAGGAGGAGTTATCCAGCGGGAAATAGCTGGTCGTAATGGTTGTGCCCCATTTATAGCTGCCTTCATCCGGTTCAAGTTCTCCCATAATGATCTTAAAAAGCGTTGTCTTTGCAATTTCATCTTCGCCCACAAATGCAATTTTTTCGCCTTTGTTCACGCGGAAACTCACATGATCCAGCACTTTTCGACCGTCCACGGTCTTGGAGAGATCCTCAACAGTCAAAATCTCTTTGCCCGGCTCACGATCCATGGTGAAGCCCACGAAAGGATATCGCCGGGATGAGGCGGGCATCTCCTCCACTGTCAGCTTATCCAAGAGCTTGCGGCGAGAGGTTGCCTGCTTGGACTTGGATTTATTGGCGGAAAAACGCTCAATAAAGCTTTGCAGTTCCTTGATCTTCTCTTCGTTTTTCTTGTTCTGATCCCGCAGCATTCTCTGCATGAGCTGGCTGGACTGGTACCAAAACTCGTAGTTGCCCACATACATTTTGATCTTGCCGTAGTCCACGTCCACAATGCTGGTGCAAACGGTGTTCAGGAAATGGCGGTCGTGGCTGACCACGATGATAAGGCTTTCACAATCCATGAGGAAATCCTCCAGCCATTCAATGGCCTGAATATCCAGATGGTTGGTAGGTTCGTCCAGCAAAATGATATCGGGTTTGCCAAATAGAGCCTGTGCCAGCAGGACCTTTACCTTTTCTTTCGCGGTCAGGCTTGCCATATCGCTATATAAAAGGTCGTTGGAAAGGCCGAGACCCTGGATCAGACGGCTGACGTCGGATTCGGCCTCCCAGCCACCCATCTCAGCAAATTCGCCCTCCAGCTCGCTGGCCTTTACGCCGTCAGCGTCTGTAAAATCCTCTTTTTCGTAAAGAGCGTCCTTCTCCTTCATCACGTCATAGAGATGCTGATTGCCCATGATGACGGTATCCAGCACGGTGTAGGCGTCATATTTGAAATGGTCCTGCTTTAAAACGCTCATCCGCTCCGTCTTGGGAATGATGACCTCGCCGGTCGTTGGCTCCAAATCCCCGGAGAGGACCCGGAGAAAAGTCGTCTTTCCCGCGCCGTTGGCGCCGATGATGCCATAGCAGTTGCCGGGAGTAAATTTCAGGTCTACATGCTTAAATAGCGACTGTCCGCTAAAGTTTACGCTGATGTCACTGACTGTAATCATTCTTGTTTTCCTTTTAGAATCATATTTCAACGTAGCAGCAGACGCACGATGCGCCTGCTGCTGTCGATGATGGATTTACTGAAAAGTTGCCCTGTGGAACACTTTTTTGCCCTTTTTTATGATCGCGCCTTCTCCGGTGAATTGCTCTTGTGCAAACGACACATCCACGCCGGCAATTTTTTCATCGTTGAAAGAAACGCCCCCCTGCTGAATGAGCCGACGAGCTTCGCCGTTGGAGGCGCAAAGGCCGCAGGCCACCAGCAAGCTCAGCGCGCCGATCCTGCCGTTTTCAAACTGGCTTTCCGTCAAAACAGAGGTCGGCATATGCTCCGCAGAGCCGCTGCCTGCAAAGAGGCCCTTTGCCGTCTCCTGTGCTTTTTCGGCTTCCGCCTCGCCGTGGACAAGCTTGGTCAGCTCATATGCAAGGATTTCCTTGGCCGTATTGAGCTGCGCGCCTTCCCACGTGTCCATTGCGTCGATTTGCTCCAGCGGCAGGAATGTGAGCATCCGGATACACTTTAAAACGTCGGCATCACCGACATTTCGCCAATACTGATAAAAATCGAAGGGACTTGTCTTAGCCGGGTCCAGCCAAACCGCGCCATTGGCAGTTTTGCCCATCTTTTTGCCCTCAGAGTTCATCAAAAGCGTGATGGTCATCGCGTAAGCATCCTTACCGAGCTTACGGCGAATCAGTTCTGTGCCGCCCAGCATGTTGCTCCACTGGTCATCGCCGCCAAACTGCATGTTGCAGCCCAGCGTTTGGAACATGTGATAAAAGTCATAGGACTGCATAATCATGTAGTTAAATTCCAGGAAAGAGAGTCCTTTTTCCATCCGCTGCTTATAGCACTCCGCACGAAGCATGTTGTTGACGGAGAAACAGGCTCCTACTTCCCGCAAAAGCTCCACATAGTTCAGCTTCAAGAGCCAGTCGGCATTGTTGATCATCATGGCCTTGCCATCGCCGAACTCAATGAATTTCTCCATTTGCTTTTTAAAGCAGTCGCAGTTATGCTGAATGGTCTCCGGCGTCATGACGGAACGCAAATCGCTGCGGCCGGAGGGGTCGCCGATGTATCCGGTTCCGCCGCCGATCAGGGCAATGGGGCGGTTCCCGGCCATTTGCAGACGCTTCATCAGACAAAGCGCCATAAAGTGGCCCACATGCAGACTGTCTGCTGTGGGATCAAAGCCAATATAAAAGACCGCCTTGCCGGTATTGACCAGCTCCCGAATTTCCTCTTCATCCGTAACTTGGGCGATAAGACCCCGCGCCTTCAGCTCTTCATAGATCTGCATAGTCTGTTTCTCCTTTTCAATTCTGAAATATAGGGGGACAGGACGCGTGAAAAGCGCCCTCCGTCCCATGGGGGACAGAGGGCGAAAAATTCGCGGTACCACCTCTGTTCACGCCGCCCTCGCAGACGACGCCTCAGGTCGTGCACATTGGCACGACAGCGCGATAACGGCCGCCACCGGAACACGCCTACTGAGCTTGAAAAGCCGTTTGGGTGTCAGCTCAAAGGGGTATTCCCCGTCAGGCGCTCTCCCCTTTCCACCAAGCAGGGGCTCTCTGGCCAGTGCCACGCCGAGTACTGTTCCTTCTCATCGCTGTATACGTTGTGCATTTTACCTGATTTTTCAAGGCTTGTCAACGGCAACTTGAACAGCAAGTCCTCTTTACCAGACAAAGGGTGTGTCCGGTAAACACAGTAACCGCAATCCCAGCAGCGGAAGCAGCGTCTCCGCCGTCCCTTTGAGATCATTTGGAAGTGGAATTTCCTGCGGCTCAATGGTTCTGCCGTCCGGGCACGGAAGCGTTCTCTGGATGCATAAAACAGGCTGGCTCAGGCTGGAAAGCGTCAGACTGTCACGGGGAGAGAGCCCATAGGAAATGACCGTTTCCACGCCTCTTGGAACCGCACAATCCCCGGGCAGCAGCAAGATTCGGCAGCGCAGTGTGCCTTGCTTCAAGCAGGCGCAGCCATGCGGCGTCAGCGTCAGTAAATCCCAAGCTTCTTCAAAAGCGCCGCGTGCCTCCCCTAAACGCGAGATTCCAGCGGGAAGCAGCGGTTGCCATGCCGACGGACAAGCTAAAATTCCACAGTTCATTCCAACACCTCTCCGCTAGTGTCTGTTTGTTCCAAAATT
>CAZKMN010000013.1:0-12188 GCA_964553905.1 uncultured Oscillibacter sp. | reverse complement strand
CTCGTTTTTTTTGATCTCACGTGGTATACTGGACTATAATTTTTCGCATTGAGGTGATCTTTTTTGCACGTTTTAGCCCATCTGCACACCATCAACCGCCACCGCGCACTGGTGCGAACGTATTGTTTTCGTCTGGGGCTATATTGGCAGGGGTTGACCCATGACCTCTCCAAGTATGCTCCGGTGGAATTCTTTGCCGGAGCCCGGTACTTTCAAGGCGATCGCAGCCCAAACGACGCCCAGCGTCGCACCGACGGATACAGTGCATCCTGGCTCCACCACAAGGGACGCAACCGCCACCATTTTGAATACTGGACGGATTACAGTCTCACCGGCGAAGGAATTGCCGGCGTGGAGATGCCGGTAAAATATGTGGCAGAAATGTTTTGTGATCGTCTGGCCGCCAGCCGCGTCTACCGCGGTGATGCGTTTGATCCCGCTGATCCCTATCGGTTTTTTCAGCGTTCCCAGCAAAAGCGGCTACTGCTCCATCCCGCAACCGCCGCTCTTTTGGAAGCAATGCTCCTTAAGCTTCGAGACGAGGGAGAAGCCGCTGCATTTGCCTACATCCGCCACGATATTCTTGGAAAATAACAGGAACGCGCTGGGAGAATCCCCCGGCGCGTTCCTGTTTTTCTGTTATTTTAGCAAATTGAGAAACTCCTCTTCCGTGAGGATGGGGATCTCTAATTCTCGTGCCCGATTGAGCTTGCTCCCGGCAGCTTCCCCAGCCACTACATAGGTTGTTCGTTTGGAAACCGAGGTCGCTGCCTTTCCACCGCGCTCTTCAATGATGGCCTGTGCGGTCTTGCGGTCAAGCTGCGTCAAGGTTCCGGTCAGCACAAAGGTCATCCCCAAAAACCGTTCGTCCATCTGCTTCGCCGTGCTCGTTTGGTTAACACCGGCAGCTTTCAGCCTTGCGATCAGGTCCATGGATTGCGGCGAGGATAGATACTCTTTGATGCAGCGCGCAGTAATGGAACCCACGTCGTCGATCTGCGTCAACTCTTCTTCCGTGGCAGCAAGCAGAGCATCCAGCGTTTTAAAATGTTTGGAAAGCGTTTTTGCCGCTTTTTCTCCCACCTGACGGATGCCAAGACCATAGAGTAGCTTTGACAAATCGTTTTCTCTGGATTTTGCAATGGCGCGTATCAAATTTTCGGCGGATTTCACGCCCATGCGATCCAACTGCGCCACATCCTGCTCTTGTAGATGATAGAGATCCGCAGCGTTGGCGATCAGCTTTGTCTCCACCAACTGCTGTATCACGGCAGGTCCAAGGCCCTCGATATCCATGGCATCCCGGCTGGCGAAATGGGTCAGATTTCGTAGAAGCTGAGCCGGGCACTCCGCCCCCGTGCAGCGAACGGCAGCGCCGTCCGGATCTCGCATGACCGGTGCGCCACAAACAGGGCAACGGTCGGGCAGCGTGTAAGGCTGGGCAGTTTCCGGGCGTTTCCCAAAATCCACCTCAACAATTTCCGGAATGATCTCCCCTGCTTTTTGTACAACCACCGTATCGCCGATGCGGATATCTTTTTCGGAAATATAGTCCTGATTATGCAGAGTGGCGCTGGTCACAGTGGTACCAGCCAACCGTACCGGCGTCAAGACGGCTCGCGGGGTCAAAACGCCGGTGCGCCCCACTTGCACAACAATGTCCAGCACGCGAGACGGCTTTTTTTCAGGCGGATACTTAAACGCCACCGCCCACTTCGGAAATTTCGCCGTGCTGCCAAGCTTCTCCCGGTCAGAAAGACAATTGATTTTCATCACAGCGCCGTCAATGTCAAACGGATAGTCCGTGCGCTGATCGTTGATGCGCTCAATCTCCTTTTGCACCTCCGCAAACCCGGATAATTTCCGGTGCGGAATGACCTTAAAGCGCTGGGACGCCAAGTAGTCCAGCGTCTCCACATGTGTGAGAAAGGTCCGGCCCTCCGCCATCTGCAAATTGAAAATCTGGATATCCAATTTCCGCTTCGCGGCGATTTTGGGGTCCAATTGCCGCAAAGAACCGGCGGCGGCATTGCGTGGATTCGCCATTAGAGCCTCACCACGGATTTCCCGCTGGGCGTTCAGCTCCTCAAACACGGCGCGAGACATGTAAACCTCGCCACGCACGATCAAGCGCGGTAATTTTTCTGGTAACTGCATGGGAATGGAGCGAATGGTCTTGAGATTTTCCGTCACGTCTTCTCCGACATGCCCATCGCCTCTGGTTGCACCCCGGACAAACAGGCCGTCCCGATACTCCAGCGCCACAGAAAGTCCATCCACCTTAGGCTCCAGAGAATACTCCGCCGAAGTGCCAAGCGCGCTTTCCATGCGTTCGCAAAACTCGGATACTTCTCCGGCGTTGAAGACATCCTGAAGGCTTTCCAAGGGCACCTCGTGGGTGTAGGGCTGAAAGCCGTCCAGCGTCTTGCCGCCAATGCGCCGCGTGGGGGAATCCGGCGTGATCTCCTCCGGGTGCGCCGCCTCCAACTCTTCCAGTCTGCGATTGAGCAGATCGTATTCATAATCGCTCATGGTAGGGGCATCCAGCACATAATACCGATAGCCGTTTTCATTCAGGGTATCGCGCAAATGCTTCATTTCCTCACGGTAGTCCATGGGTAGTCTCCTTATTTTCCATTCAGAACGTAGTCTTTTAAATCCTCTTCATACGTCTCCGGGTCCGTGCTGAAATACGTATACGTGTTCGGCACAGTCCCTACAATGACCGTTTCCGCCACAACGAAGGAATTCGTGACCTTTGTTGCAGTGGTAAACCCGGGCAAAAGTACGCTGACAAAGACGTCGATGTTCAAAATAATCTGATGCTTTGTCTGATTGATTCCGGCGGAGGTAAACGCATTTTGAAAATAAGCCTGCGAGGATCCAACCGACTCCATTCGCACGGTGATGCGTGGGCCACGCCCTGCCAAAAATGCGGAGCCGGTAATCGTCCCCACCGGAATTGAAAGCTCTCGCACAGAAACCTGCCCGATCCGCTCCAAAATCGTATCTAAAATCTCCGCCTGCAAATGATTGAATGCAGCCATATTGCTGCGAACAGCGGTAATTTTTCCGTCATTATCTTTTTCAAACGAGATCAAATCGTCATATTGCAGCTCGCCAGACTCAATGGTTTCATAGACTGCCTCAGATACGATCCGTGCCACCGTATTGGAAACCTTGGCCGTAGCCAAATTGACCAGCAGCGGCCGCATTTGTGCGGCTGCAACAACCGCTAAAGTCAGAACACCTGCGGCAAAAAACACCCCAAAAACTCGCAGAAATGTCCGGCGGTCTATCCGGCGGCGGTAGTAAAAAAAGCCGGGTTTCAAGGCGCCACCCCCTCCCGCCAGTTTATGTCCGGCGGGCTTGGGCTTATTCGCCTAACTGGTGAACCAGCTTTTTAAACGTCGCGCCTCGTTCCATGAAATTTTTGAAGCGATCAAAAGACGTACTCGCCGGAGAGAGAATGACAATGTCGCCTTTTTGCGCCCGGCTATCTGCCAACGCAACGGCCTCTGTGTAATCCGAAACCTCCTGAATCTCCAGTCCACGATAGTTTGCGGCCTGTTCCACGCTGGAACGGATAACGCCGGCAGTGGCGCCGCAAAGAATCAGGAATTTTACATGCTCATTGACTTCAGGCCCCAGAGTCTCGTAGGAAATTCCCTTGTCTTTGCCTCCCGCAATCAGAATCACCTTTTGGTCGAAAGAACGAAGTCCTGCAATCGTACGACTGGGACTGGAGGCAATGGAATCGTTATACCAGCGGACCTGCCTGCGCTGGCGCACGAGCTCAATTCGATGCTCCACACCACCGAAGCGCTCTGCAAACTCCACAATCTTTTCATCCGGCACAAGTCCATCCACAGCCGCAATTGCCGCCATAAAATTCTCTACGTTGTGGACCCCGGGCAGCCTGATCTTTTCGCTATCCATAATTTCCCGTTCGTGACCGTTTCCGCGGGCAACAAGAATCCCATTCCGGAGAAAAACGCCATCTGCAACCGGTGCTCTGCGGGAAAAGAGCCGCACATGACCAATTGCCTTTTGAGAAAGGCCAACCGTCCATTCATTATCGGCATTAAAAACGGCAATGTCTTTTGTAGACTGATGTGTAAAGATATTTTCCTTTGCAGCCATATATTCCGCAAAGTCGCGATGAACATCCAAATGGTTGGGGCCCAAATTGGTAAAAACGGCAACATGCGGGCTGCGCTTCATGGTCATAAGCTGGAAAGAGCTCAACTCCAAAACCGCAACATCGTCATTTTCCATTGTGCCGACTTCCGCAAGCAGCGGATTCCCGATATTTCCACCTACGTGGACTGTCTTTCCGGCAGCTTCCAGTAACTTTGCGATGATCGTTGTGGTTGTGGTTTTTCCATCGCTTCCAGTTACTGCGATGATTGGGCAAGGACAAACTTCAAAAAACACCTCCATTTCCGATGTGAGCACGCTGCCGCGCTCCACGGCGGAGAGAAGCTCCGGCACATCCGGCCGTAAGCCCGGCGTCCGAAAAATATAATCTTGATGGAGATCCTTTAAATAGGCATCCCCAAGATGCAGGCGGCAGCCTCTTTCCTCCAGCTCGGATGCAAGCGTGCCAAGCTCCGTGCGCTCCTTACGGTCGCAGGCCGTGACGTCCACGCCGTTGGCGCAAAGCAGCTCAATCAAAGGGCAGTTGCTGACGCCAATACCGATGACAGCCACTGTTTTCCCTTGCAGCGATTTAAGATATTCCTCAAGCTTCATGGAATCGCTCCTTCTGTCCTCCGCCAAGTCCGGCGGATGAGTTCATACTTGCCAAAGTATACCGCATTCAGCGCAAAAAAACAATGAAGGCGAAAAAATTCTCGTTACATTTTCAGAAACTTAAAAAAGCGGCAGACTTAGTCTGCCGCTTTTTTAAAGTGTCTTTCGGTAGGCTTCCGCCTCGTCCAGCAATTCCCTGGCACTGGCCAGAAGTGCATCCGTGATTTTTGTGCCGCCTGTAATGCGTGCAAGCTCTTCTTTGCGCCGCTCACGATCAAGTTTTACAACGTGTGTAAAGGTTCTTTCCTTGCACACTGATTTTTCCACAGAAAAATGTGTGTCCGCCATGGCCGCCAACTGTGGTAAGTGGGTCACGCACAGCACTTGCTTATGTCGTGAAACTTGCGCCAACTTTTCGGCAACTTTTTGAGCTGCGCGTCCGGAAACGCCCGTATCAACTTCATCAAAAACCAGCGTGCCTATTTTCTCCTGCTCCGCCAACACATTTTTAAGAGCCAGCATGATACGGGCCAGTTCGCCGCCTGAGGCAACCCGGGCAATTGGCTTCAAATCCTCTCCGGCGTTGGCGGACATTAAGAAACGGACCAGATCACAGCCGTCTGCCGCCGGCTCCTTTTCTGCAAAGGCGATGGAAAACCGAACACGCTGCATGTCCAAATCCCGCAGCTCCTGTTGAATCCGCCGTTCAAGCGTCTGAGCTGCTTTTTGCCGTTCCTGTGACAAAGCCGATCCCGTTTCCAGCACCTGTCTCTGGACAACGGCTAACTTCTTCTCCAGCAGAATCAAAGTATCATCTGCCGTCTCCATGTCGTGCAGTTCCTTTTGGCAGCGCTCCAGATAGGACAGCATGTCCTCCACGGTTGCTCCGTATTTCTTTTTCAGGCGATAGAGGCGGTCCGTCCGACTTTCCACTGCGTCCAGTTCCTCTGGTGAAAAGTCAAATTCCGCCCGCTTATCGCGAATAGTATCCGCAAGGTCAAATACTTCACAGTACGCGGCGTCCAAGCGTTTATAGAGTTCAGCAAGGGAATCATCCAGATTGCGGATACTGCCCAGCGCCTCCTTTGCCTCCCGGATTGCCGCCGCTGCGCCATGGCTTTCCTCATCTCCATTGAGATAAAAATCGGCGCCAGATAGTGCAGAGAGGTATTTTTCCCCGTTTCGCAGAAGGTTCCGCCGTGACAGCAGCGTTTCCTCTTCGCCCGGAACCAGCTCAGCCCGTTCCAATTCGTCGATTTGAAATTGGAGGCTATCCATTCGACGCGCTTTTTCGGCAGCATCCATTTGCAGGGATCGGATCTGCGTCTGCAACTCCATCATAGCGTCATAGTGCTTTCGGTAGAACTGATACGCCTGTTCAGTATGTCCAAACCGATCCAGGTAAGCGCCGTGCTGCTCCTCATCCAAGAGCTGCTGTCCATCATGTTGCCCGTGAATATTCAGCAACTCACTGCCGATTTGACGAAGTTGGGAAACGGTTATAGGCCGCCCATTCGCCCGGCAAATATTTTTTCCATCGCCGCTTATTTCCCGCTGCAACAGCAAATTGCCATCCTCATCCGGAACAACGCCGCTATCCTCTGCGCCGGGCAGCGGGTTTGGGACCGCTGAAAAAGCAGCGCTGACAAAGGCTTTTTCAGCACCTGTACGGATCAGGTCACGGGAGGTTCTTCCGCCCAGCACGGCTCCCATAGCGTCAATGACAATGGATTTGCCCGCGCCCGTCTCGCCGGTGAGGGCGTTAAAGCCGGGGCAAAATTGGATGTCTGCCGTCTCAATGACGGCAATATTCTCAATATGAAGCAGTTCCAGCATAGAACCTTCCTCCATGTATTTCGGCGATCACCGGTGCATCAAAATCGCAGCCATCACCACCACCGCCAGCACAGCGGCGGCCACGATCCCCAACAGCATCATGCTCATTACAGCATTTCCTTAATTTCCTCGCAAAAATCTGCGGCTGATTCCGCGTCCCGCAACAGTAAAAAGGCCGTGTCGTCCCCTGCCAGAGAGCCAATCAAAAAGCTGAAATCCATATTGTCCAGCGCAGAACACGCCGCGCTGGCAAGTCCGGGCATGGTTTTGATGACCACAATGTTTTGGGCGCAGTCAATGCTGGTGATGCTTTCCCGGAAAATGGTCCGCAGCTTCTCCGCAAAGTTCAGTTTTGTGCGATTTCCGGAAACAGCATACTTATAAACGCCCTGCCCCACCGGCTCCTTCACCAGATGCATCTGCTTGATGTCCCGGGAAATGGTTGCCTGTGTGCTGGCAATACCGCGAGATTGAAGGCGGTCAAGCAGTTGCTCCTGCGTTTCAATATTTTCCTTGGCGATGATCTCCAAAATCAAGTTTTGACGGTCATTTTTCATGTTCAAATCCTCCGGGCAGCATTTTTTGAGCAAAAATTTCGCAAAAGCTTTTTTCGGTGAGACGGATCAGGAGCGTTACATATTTTGATCTGCGAATCAAGATCTGGTCATCAGCCTTCAGGCTAAACGCACGGCTTTCATCCACGCAAAGATAGACAGGTTTTCTCCCGTTTCGCTCCAATTCCACCTTCAACACATGTTCCGGAGAGAGCACGTAGGAGGAAAACCGCATATTATGCGTGCAAATCGGACACACAATGATCGACTGCGTAACCGGTTCTACCACAGGCCCTCCGGCAGAGAGCGAATACGCCGTGGAACCTGTGGGGGTTGCCAGAATGACGCCGTCTCCGGCAATGTCCGCCAAGTGTCGTCCGTCAGAAGAAATTTTCAAATGAATGACATGGGAGATCGGGCCCTCTCGAATCACCGCATCGTTTAAGCCCAAGTTGGTGTAAATCTGTTTCCCTTCACGGATAACAGAGACGTCCAGCATCATGCGCTGCTCAAGGTCAAAGTTCCAGTCCTTCAGTTTTCGCAGCGTTTCCAGCTCTCCCACTTCCAGCTCGGCAATGAATCCCAAGCCGCCCATATTGATTCCCAGAACCGGAATTTTATGAAGGGCAACCAGCTTTGCCAAATGCAAAATTGTTCCATCACCGCCAAATGTAATCAGCAGATCTGCCGAACGTAGCTCCTGCTGAAGGGGATGAACCTCAAAATCCGCAAAGCCCCCCTCGCGCAGATCTTTGAATGGAGAGCAAACGACCGTTTGAAAACCCAGTTCCTGCAAGATTTTCTGTGCAGCTTTTGTGGCAATCATGCCTCGATCCCGACTGGGATTCGGGCAGAGAATAATTTTTTTGGGATTCATTCTGCCGCTCCTTCTCCCCCGTCATGCAAGGTGGCATGAGAATCCGCCACCAAAGCCGGTAAATCAAACGAGTTTTCTTGGTCAGTTCCCTTTTCCAGATAGCCCAAATATTCAATATTGCCCTCTGGGCCTCGAATCGGAGAAAATGTAAGCCCTTTTACGGTAAATCCAGCATCTTTGGCATGGTCCAAAAAATGCTCCAATACTTCCAAATGCACCGCCGGGTCCCGAACAACGCCTTTTTTTCCGACCTTTTCCCGTCCGGCTTCAAACTGGGGCTTAATGAGGCAGGCCACATGCCCACCCTCGCGCAGCAGCTTACATAGCGGCGGCAAAATCAGGTGCAGCGAAATAAAGCTGACGTCAACTGAGGCAAAATCCAATTCTTCCGGAATCTGTTCATGGGTGAGGTAACGGGCGTTGGTGCGCTCCATGCAGACAACATGGGGGTCGTTCCGCAGTTTCCACGCAAGCTGCCCATATCCAACATCCACCGCATACACCTTGGCTGCCCCATTTTGCAGCATACAATCTGTAAAACCGCCGGTAGACGCTCCGATATCTCCACAGATTGCGTTGGAAAGACAGATGGGAAACGAGGCCATGGCCTTTTCAAGCTTCAATCCGCCTCGGCTCACATAGGCCAATGTGTTTCCGCGAATTTCGATTTCAGCATCCTCTGCTACCGAAGTCCCCGGTTTATCTACCCGTTGACCTTTGATAAATACCAGTCCGCTCATGATGGTTGCCTGTGCTTTTTGCCGACTCTCCTGATATCCGCGTTCGACCAGCAACAGGTCCAGCCGCATTTTACGCGCCATGTTCTTTTGCCTCCCTTATCGCCTTTGCAATTCCGGCTGCATCTACACCAACACTGTGCTGCAACTGCGAAACACTTCCCTCGGGTGCAAAGGTTTTCCCAAGGTTTTTTAAGATGAGGCGCTGCGGCGCCTTGCCGTTTTCCGCCAAAATAGCCGCAATGCGCTGTCCAACGCAACCGGCTCCAAAGGAATCCTCTACCGCTGTCAAAAGCTTGGTTTCCTGAAAAAAGGCTCCAATCCGATCATAATCCAGCGGGGAAATACAATTGAGCTTCAAGACCTCGGCCTGAATGCCATCCTGTGCAAGAAGCTCCGCAGCTTCAAGCACTTGGTCGATTAAAATGCCGTACGTCAGCAGCGTCACACCGCTGCCCTGTCTCAGGCGAACGATCGTCTCGCCGGTTGTATCCTCTTGAAACTTTCCCTCACCCCCACGCGGGTAGCGCACAGCCACGGGCCCATCGTATGCAAATAGAGCCTCCCGTAGCATATGGCGGAGCTCTGCAAAGTTGCTGGGACAAAGGACCGTGAAGCCCGGAATTTCCGAAAGAAACAAAGCGTCAAAGCAGCCATGGTGCGTCTCTCCATCGGAGCCCACAAGACCCGCCCGATCTACTCCAAGTACCACATGGAGCTTCTGGAGCGCAATATCATGGATCAGCATATCGTAACCACGCTGTAAAAAGGTGGAATACACCGCAAAGACCGGGATCATTCCCTGACTGGCAAGGCCGGCAGCCATGGAAACGCCATGGCCCTCTGCAATTGCCACATCAAAAAAACGCTCTGGAAATTCATGTGCAAACGGCGTCAGCCCTGTTCCGTCCGCCATGGCCGCAGTAATCGCGCAAACGCGGGAATCCTTTGCGGCATACGTGCAAAGTGCTTTCCCGAATACAGAGGAAAACGTTTCCGCACCGGAACCTTTGACCAGACCGGTTGTGGGATCAAACGGCCCTACGCCGTGGAATTTCCCCGGATTTTGCTCCGCGAACGAGTAGCCCAGCCCTTTTTTGGTATTCACATGCACAACAACCGGGCCATGCAGCTCTTTTGCCCACTGCAAAACATCGCAAAGCCTTGGCAAATCGTGCCCGTCGATGGGGCCAAGGTAGGTAAATCCCATGTCCTCGAACAGCGTGCTGCCCGGCCACAGACTTTTTTTCACGAAGGATTTTACCTTGTGATTGAAGCGATATAAGGAATTTTCCATGGGCTTTTTCCCAAAGAGACTGCGATACCACTTTTTGAAGTGATAATAGACGGGCTTTGAACGCAGATGGCCCAAATGGGTTGGAATCGCGCCTACATTCGGATTGATCGACATGCCGTTGTCATTTAAAATGACGATTAGTGGCTCGCCGGACGCTCCTGCGTTATTCAATCCTTCATAGGCCAAGCCACCGGTCAAAGCACCATCTCCAATTAGCGCGAGAACCTGATAAGGCTTCTTCTGTAAAGTACGAGCCCTTGCCATCCCAAGCGCCACAGATACTGAGTTGGACGCATGTCCGGCAATGAAGGCGTCATGGGGGCTTTCGTAGGGCTTTGGAAAGCCGGAAAGTCCGCCAAATTGCCGCAGTGTTGCAAACAGCTCCTGCCGTCCGGTGAGGGCCTTATGCACATAGCACTGGTGTCCCACGTCAAAGACCAGACGGTCCTCCGCTGTATCAAAAACCCGGTGGATTGCAACCGTCAGCTCAACGGTCCCCAAGTTGGATGCAAGGTGTCCACCGGTTTTGGAGACATGTTCTACCAAAAAATCTCGCAGCTCCCGGCAAAGCTCTGGAAGTTGCTCCGCAGGCAGCGCCTTGACGTCTGCGGGAGAATGGATGCTTTCCAAGATCAAATTGTTTCTCCTCTCAGCGATGGAACAAATGCAAAAAACGTCCCGCCCAGCAAACGACCTGTGTGCTTTTCTGGATTGCAACTGTTTTTCCAAGGGCCTTTCCGCCGATGGTCAGTCCGGAAATCAGCGCCGTTACGCTCACCGACAGCAGCACCGTCCGGGTGTTAAATGCCCTTTGGAGCTGCAAAACGATCACAGCCGCGGTCGTACCGCTGACGATGCCGCAGATATCTCCCACCACATCGTTGCAAACGCTGGAGACACCGCTGGCATTCCGCAGCAAAAACAGCGCTTCACGCGCACCTTTTTCCCGGTGCGCGGCCATGGAGTGGAACGGGCGCTCGTCTGCGGCCGTAACCGCCACGCCAAGAATGTCAAAGACGATTCCAAGGCCGATAAAAAGCGCCAGAATCAAAATTGCAACAGCCATTCCAGCCCCATCCAGCACGGATTCTGAGGCAAGACTCAAAGCCGCAGAAAGTGCAATTGCCATAAAAAAGACCTTCAGCGCCCATCGATAGGGGCCTGAGGGCCCGTCCTTTTTTTGTCCCGATTTTGGGGACTTTTTCTGTTTCAACCTAAATTCTCCTTCAAAGAATCGTTCCTAAGAGATTGGATATCCCCCGAAGCATCCTTGCGAATGCTTCCGGGGATACCGCTAAGTCGGCGGCGGCGAAAAAAGTAAATCTTACGGCTTAGGTACGGGTTGGTTTTCCCCGCAACGCGCCTCTCGTTGCCGATAGAGGTGGTTCCCCTTTCAGTGTTGCGGCAAGGCGTCGCCGTCCTTGCGACCCGACTGCCACTTAGTCCGCACTGCAATCCTTTTTTCACCCGGTAGACAGCCTAGGTGATTTCCACCACAGTCTGTCCGCTTCTTTAGCCTCTTTTGCAGATAGGGTTTCACAGGTCAACGGGCTGTTTTCGCTCGGCCGGAGCAAAAGCAGCTTGAACTCCCTGATTCACCATACCCACGCAAGGCAGGCTACGTCTGCACACAGCATTACGGCCCCGAAAGGAGCTGACGTACCGCATTGCAGGTTCACAATCTGTTTCGTACACAGGCCGAAAATACCACAAGGGAGTACGTCTGTGCACAAGAACAGGTCTCCACGAAAACAGGGTCGGATTAACCATGCCATTGGATAGCGCCCTGAATCCGCAAGCGCGCGCACGGCGCGCTTCCCCCCAGCACCCACCCAAAACTGGGCGTATCAAGCAGGCACCAGAGGTTTCATCGATGTGCCCTTCAGAGGATTTTTAGGCCCTCCCTAGGAAACGGCAGATCTGACTAGAATACTGCGCCGCCGCTTAGCGATATTCAGTATAGCACCAATTCAATAAATATACAACATATACTGTATAGCGAAACTGTGAATTTTTTATGGAACACTTTGAGTTTTGAACGCAAAAAAGCGCCGGGATTTTTCCCGGCGCTTTGCTGTTTGGTAGTACCAAAGGCAACCCCCGGCTATGCCGGGGGGATAAAAATAGCTTAT